>NZ_KB892134.1:0-27436 GCF_000373665.1 Streptomyces sp. BoleA5 | reverse complement strand
CTGGAAGCCGGCGGCGATCGCGTCCAGGGCCTCGGGGCCGCGCAGGTCCGCCCCGGTCGCCGCCACCTGGGCGACGCAGACCTGCATCTGGGTGTCGTCGGAGTACTCGCCCGGCTCGTACGGACCCAGGCCGCCGCCGATCATGCCCGGCCGCTGGTCCTCACGCAGCGTCGCCTTGAACTCGTACGGCACACCCAGCGCGTCGCCCACGGCCGCGCCGAGCAGCACCCCGGCCGCGCGGTCGATGGTCTGTGCGTCGAGACGGGGGCCGGGGGTTCGGTTCATGGCCCGGCAGCTTCGCACGTCACCGTCCCCGCCGCCAAGGATTGCGCCTCCCGCGACCACGGCCCGCCGGACAGGCTCGTCGCGACGGATCCGACGGTCCGTCAGCTAACGTGGCAGGCGTGATCAAGCAAGCGCCCGGGGAGCGCAATGCACGGAGCGCGTACGTCGCGGCGGCCGGTGTCTTCGCGGTCGGTATGGCCGGGACCACCCTGCCGACCCCGCTCTACGGCCTGTACCGGGAGCAGATCGGGTTCTCCGAACTGGTCGTCACGGTCGTCTTCGCGGTCTACGCGATCGGAGTGATCGCCGCCCTGCTGGTCGCAGGCGACTTCTCGGACGTCCTCGGCAGGCGCCCGGTGCTGCTGACCGCGTTGGGGCTGTCCCTGCTGAGCGCGGTGTGCTTCCTGTTCCAGGACGGCCTGCCGCTGCTGTTCGCGGGGCGCCTGCTGTCGGGCTTCTCCGCCGGACTGCTCAGCGGCGCCGGGACGGCCGCCGTACTCGAACTCGCTCCCCCCGGCCTGCGCGCGCGGGCGGGACTCGCGGCCACCGCCGCCAACATGGGCGGCCTGGGGTGCGGACCCCTGCTGTCGGGGATCCTGGCGCAGTACGCGCCGTGGCCTCTCCGGCTGCCCTTCGTGACACACATCGCCCTGCTGCTGGCGGCGTTCGCCGTCACGCGTGCCCTGCCCGAGACGGTGGCGGTCCGCAGCCCGCGTCCGCCGCTTCGCCCGCAGGGCATGGTCGTCCCACCGCAGACACGCGCGGCCTTCGTGCCGGCCGGGCTGGCCGCGTTCGCCGGCTTCTCCATGCTCGGCCTGTTCACCGCGGTGGCGCCGACCTTCCTCGCCCTGACGCTGGGCGAGCACAATCTGGCCGTCACCGGCCTCGTCGTCTTCTCCGTGTTCTGCGCCTCCACCGCCGGTCAGATGCTGATGGGCCGCCTGGGTGTCCGGCGCGCACTGCCGGCCGGGTGCCTGGTGCTGACGACCGGCATGGCCCTGGTCGCGGTCTCGCTGGTGGTGGAGTCCCTGCCGGTGCTGGTCGTGGGCGCCCTGGTCGGCGGCCTCGGCCAGGGCATGTCGTTCCGCGCCGGCCTCACCGGCGTGAGCGCGGTGGCCCCCGACGAGCACCGCGGTGCGACGATCTCGGCCTTCTTCGTCGTCGCCTACGTCGGCATCTCGGTACCGGTTGTCGGCGTCGGAGCCCTCACCCTCGCTCTCGGGCTGCGGGACGCGGGGGTGGCCTTCACGATGTACGTCATCCTGGTGTCGGCCGCCGTGGGGGTGTTCCTGCTGCGCCGCCCGCCGCGCACCGAATGACGCGCACCGCTTCACGCGGCGCGGCCGGGCCGCGCCGGGGTCCGCCTCACTCCAGCACGGACGCGATCCGGCAGATCTGATGCACCGTCATCGTCGCGGCGCCGCAGTCGACATGATCGACGACGAGCAGCACCGGCAACCCGTCGCGGGTCAGGCGCGGCCGCCGTGAGGAGGTCGTCGTCCAGCGCCTTCGGCAGTGCGACGACCACCCGCACCAGGGCACGCCAGAAGCGCTCCTCGGCGGAGTCCAGGGGAGCTTCGAGGGCCACGCGGGTGTCCTGACTGTCCTGACCGGGGTTCTCGAGGAGTCCCAGGTGATGCCCGGTGGGGATCGGCGTGTGCCGGCCGTCTGCCGGTGACCCTCCGGCCGGTTCTGCCGTTTCCGGTCCGGCCCGGAGCGCCGGGGACACAAGAGGGACCGGCACACCGGGGGACACGGCACGGTCGTCGCCCGGCCCGGAGGCGAGGGCCGCCTCTCAGGAATGCGCGGCGTGACCGAATGGGTGCGAACGGGATGATTGCTCGCGTACGCACATTGCGGGGCTGAGCGGGAGGGCAAAACCTGGTGCCGGCCTCCCCAGGGCGCCTTCGCCGATCCGCGCCCAGGGGAGCAGCGGCGGAGGTCGTCGAGGCGCTGCTCGCCGAAGTGCCCGAGCCGCAGCGCTCGGGGCTGACGGGCGCCGCACGGCACGCCTACGCCGCTCACGCCGAACGGGTGCACGGCACGCGTACCCCGCCCCGCGTCGGCGACTGACCCCGGTGCCCGGGGCGGGCCGACGGCGCCTCGCCCCGGGCACCGGTCCGCGCCCGGTCCCTGCACCGGATGCGTCTCGCGGCGCGGTGCCGCAACTCGTTTGTCCTGCCCATCTGTTGGAATCTGTCAAGATCTTTTCGAAATCCCAAGGATGTGATCGTATTCGCCCAGGAAATCACAAGGAGGAACAGTGTTCTTCTCCACGGCTCGAAGAACGGGCTTGGCGGCTCTGGGCACCACGTCCGCCGTACTCATCACGCTCCTGAGTCCCGCGTCGGCGGGTGCGGCTGCGTCCGCCGCACCGCCGGAGGGGCCGGCGGCCCCCGGGGGCGGCCCGGTGAGAACGGTGACCCTCGTCACCGGGGACAAGGTCGTCGTCACACCGGGGGCGGGAGGCGGGCGTGACACGATCAGCGTCGAGCGTCGTCCCGGAGCCTCGGCTTCGGTGCGGATCGTCACCGAGGGGGGCGACACCTATGTCTACCCGGACGACGCACTCGCCTACGTGGCCGCGGACCGCCTCGACAAGCGGCTCTTCAACGTCACCGCGCTGATAGCGCAGGGCTACGACGACGCGCGCGCCCCGCGGCTGCCCCTGATCATCACCGGCGGGAACTCCGCCGCCCTCCGCCGCGGTGCCGCCGCCCTGCCCGGTGCGGAGACCCGGCGCGAGCTTCCCTCCGTCGACGGTGCCGCCGTCGCGGCCGAGCGGTCGCAGGCGGCGGACGCCTGGGCCGCGCTCACCGCGGGCGGCACCGGCACCTCCGCGCAGGGCACCGGGTCCCGACGGGCCGCCGCCCCGCCGTTCACCGGCGGCATCGGCAAGATCTGGCTGGACGGCAGGACGAAGGCCGCGCTCGCCGACACCACGGCGCAGATCGGGGCCCCGCAGGTCTGGGAGTCGGGCGACACCGGCGCCGGCGTCAAGGTCGCCGTGCTCGACACCGGCGTCGACCCCGACCACCCGGACCTGAAGGACCGGATCGTCGACACCCGCAGCTTCGTTCCCGACCAGGACGTGCCGGACCGCAGCGGCCACGGGACCCACGTCGCCTCCACCGTCGCCGGCACCGGCGCGGCGTCGGACGGCAGGGAGAAGGGCATGGCCCCCGGCGCCGACCTGGTGGTCGGCAAGGTGCTCGGCAACCGCGGCGAGGGACAGGAGTCCTGGGTCATCGGCGGCATGGAATGGGCCGCGCGCACCGAGCACGCCAAGGTCGTCAACATGAGCCTCGGCAGCTCCGAGCCCAGCGACGGCACGGACCTGATGAGCCAGAGCCTGAACGCCCTCACCGCCGAGACCGGCACGCTGTTCGTCGTCTCCGCCGGCAACAGCGGCCGCGGGGCCACGCCGTACACCATCGGTTCCCCGGCCGTCGCGGACGCCGCGTTGACCGTGGGCGCGGTCGGCGCCTCCGACGACCTCGCGAACTTCTCCAGCGTCGGACCGCGTGTCGGCGACGAGGGCCTCAAGCCCGACCTCACCGCCCCCGGAGTGGACGTCCTGGCCGCCCGGTCGCAGTACGCCGGCCAGGGAGAGGGGCCCTACATGACGATGAGCGGGACGTCGATGGCGGCCCCGCACGTCACCGGCGCCGCGGTCCTGCTGGCGCAGAGGCATCCCGACTGGCTGGCCGGCCGATTGAAGGACGCCCTGATGAGCACCAGCAGGCCGACGCCGTACCTGACCGCGTACCAGGGCGGTTCGGGGCGCGTCGACGTGGCGGCCGCGGTCCGCGCCCGGGTCACCGCGACCGGATCGGCCTTCCGCTTCCTCCCGTGGCCGAACGCGAGTACCGGCCCCGTCAGGCAGGAGGTCACCTACACCAACTCCGGTGACGGGCCTGTGACGTTGCGGCTCGCGGTGGAGGCGGGCGCCTCCGACGCCGGCGTGTTTACGCTCTCCGCGGACGAGGTCACCGTACCGGCCCACGGCAGCAGCGCCGTCGAGGTCGCCACCGACCCGGCCGGCCTCGCGCGGGGCAACCACACGGCCCAGGTCGTCGCCCGCGACGCCGACGGCGCGGCGGTCGCGCACACGGTCACCGGCGTCGGACTCGAGCCGGAGCGCTACGACCTCGCCATCGGCATGAAGGACCGCACGGGCCGGCCCATGGGCGGCTGGATCCACCTCAAGGGCGCCCTGAGCAGGTCCACCACCGCGTACGAGATCCCCGCGAGCGGAGAGCTGACCCTGCGTCTGCCGGCCGACACCTACACGGTGGTGTCGTACGCGGACGTCCAGGGCACCCACGGTCCCGACTCCCGGGGCATCGCCCTGCTGAGCGCCCCCGAGGTGGACCTGACCACGGACCGGCGGGTCGACCTGGACGCCTCGAAGGCGCACCAGGTACGGGCCGTCACACCGAAGCCCAGCACGCTGGTGAACACCAGACTGGACTTCTTCCGCTCCTTCACCTCCGCCGAGCCCGGCCCGGACGACTACGGCGCGATGCGGGAGAACGTGGTCGTCGGCCGGGGCTACGACAGCATCTGGGCCCAGCCGACCGGGGCCAAGGTGCGGCACGGCAGTTTCGTGTTCGCCACGCGCCCGCGGGCCCAGCAGACGCCGCTCGACCTGTCCTACGACGGCACGGCGATCGACGACGCCCTCGCCCAGGAGGGCAGCGCCGTCCATCCCGACGGCACGTCGACCCTGGACGCGGTGTTCGCCGGGGCCGGTTCGCCCGAGGACTTCGCGAAGTCGGCGGTCCGCGGCAAGGTCGCCGTGGTGCGCCACAGCGCCGAGGTCGCGCCCTCGGCGCAGGCATCGGCCGCGAAGGCGGCCGGAGCGAGGCTGCTGCTCGTGGTCAACGACGGGGTCGGGCGACTGACCGAGTGGTACGGGGAACCGGACTACAGCGCCCCCGTCGACGTGCCCGTCGTCTCGGTGGGCAAGGACGAGGGCGAGGCACTGATCGCACGGATCGCCGCGGCGCGCGAGCACCGGGTGCGGCTCCGGGCGACGGCGCACCCGTCCCCGTCCTATCTGTACGACCTGGTCAAGTACCACGCGGGCGCCGTGCCCAAGGACGTGACCTACCACGCGGACCCGGACCGACTGGCGCGCATCGACGTCGACTTCGCCCAGCCGCAGGGCATGCAGGCCATGGAGCGCCGGACGGACTTCCCGGCGTACGAGTGGTCCACGGGATACTCCTTCGGCCTCGCGCCCATGGCCCCCGGGCGGCGCACCGACTGGGTGACCGCGGGGGAGGACGCCACCTGGCAGCAGACCGCCTCGGTCACCGGCTGGGTGGGCGCGACGAACAGCCCCACGTCCTACCGGCAGGGCAGCGTCCAGCGGGAGCGCTGGCTCGGCCCGGTCCTGCGGCCGTGCATGTCCGGCAGCGACACCCAGGTGCGCGACGACACCTCGCTCTCGCTGGTCGTCTCCGGCTGGTGCGACTCGGGCGCCCCGCACGCGGGCTCCGCGGGAACGGAGACGATGACCACGCGGACCTCGCTGCTCCAGGGCGGCACCACCTTGCTGACGACGGACAGCGCCTACGTCAACGCCTTCGACCTGCAGGCCGAGTCGCTGCCGTACCGGATCGTCGTCGACACGGCCGGTGATCCGGCGCTGAGCCCGTACTCGTCGACGACCCGGACGCAGTGGGACTTCGTCTCGGGCGCGGCGAAGTCCGGGACCGTGCCGCTGGTGCAGCTCGACTACGGCACGGACCTCGACGCCTCGGGCAGGGCGCACCGCGCCGGGGAGGTCTCCATCACGCCCTCGGTGCTCGGCGTGTCCGCCAAGGACGCGGTGTCCTCGGTCCGGCTCGAGGTCTCCTACGACGGCGGAGCGTCCTGGCACCGTCAGGAACTGAAGGAGCGTCAGGGAACCTGGCGCACCACCCTGCACGCCCCTTCCTCGGCCGCGTTCGTGTCGCTGCGCACCACCGCCACGGCACGCGCCGGGGGATCGGTCGCGCAGACCGTCATCCGGGCCTTCGGCCTGAGGTGACGCCCGAAGCCGGTGCCGCGCCACACCCGGCGGCACCGGCTTCCGCGCGTCCCGCCCGCCGCGGTTCCGGCGTACGCATGAGTGTCACGCGATTGCCCGGGCAGCCCGACGTGCTCGAGGCCGAGTGGGAGACACACCGGCCCGCCGTCTTCGGGGTGGCGTAGCGCCTGCTCGGGAGCGTGGCCGATGCCGAGGACGTGGCCAAGGACGTGTGGCTGCGGGCGGCCGGAGCGGATCTGTGCGGCATAGGAGATCTCCGGGCCTGGCTGGTCACCGTCGCCGCCCGGCGGTCGTACGACATCCTGAAGTCCGCACGCGTCCGCAGGGAGACCTATGTGGGTCCCTGGCTGCCCGCGCCGCTGCTGACGGGACCGGACGCGTCGGAGGCGGTGCTCGTCGACGAGTCCGTCGGGTCGGCGATGCTCCTGGTCATGGAGGAACTGAGCCCGCCGGAGCGGGTGGCCTTCGTCCTCCACGACGTCTTCGGCGTCGAGTTCGGCCGGATCGCCGACGTGCTGGGCACCTCGGGGCCGGCCGGCCGGCCGCCCGCCAGCTCGCCTCGCGGGCGCGGCGGAAGGTGGCCGGGGCGAGGCGGTCCGCACCGCAGGCGTCCCGGGCGGAGCGGGAGCGGCTGCTCGCCGCGTTCCGCGCCGCGTACGAGGCCGGGGACCTGGCCGGGCTGGTGCGGGGGCGAGAACCCCGACCGCATCGCGGTGCTGCCCGCGTGGGAGGAGGCCGACTACTTCTCCGCCACCGCCCGCGCCGCCCCGCGCCTGACCGAGGCGATCGCCTGCGTGTCGGACGGGCACGTGAGCGACGCGGACGACGAAGCGGCGGCGGACATGCTCTCCGCGGACCAGGTCTCGGCGGTCGCCTGGCTGGCGACACTGATGAGCGCCTTCAACCGCGTCGCGATCACCAGCCGGTACCGGGTCGGCGGCTGAGCGCGCGGCCGGCTCCCGGGCGGGGCCGGCAGGTCCGGACGTACGGTTGAACCATGCGCGCATCACCGGACGACGCCGCTGCCCGGGCGCGTGCGAGCACCCCCTCGCATGCCGCCGGGCCGGCGTCCCGGGCGGAACTGGACCGGCTGTTGGACCTCGCCGCGCGTGAGACGGGGGCCCACGCGGGCGCGCTGTTCCTGCTGGCGCCCGAGGACGAGGCACTGCGGCTCGAAGTGGCCACGGGCATGCCGGCGGACTTCCTCGCGCCGTGGTTCGGGGTGGGCCTGTCCAACCGCGTACCGGTGGCCGACGCGGTGCGCGAGAGACGGCTCGTGTGGCTCAGCCAGCCCCAGGAACTCGCCCGTCGCTACCCGGGCACGGCGATCGCCATGCCGTACCAATTCGCCGTGGCGGCGGCACCGATCCTGGCCGACTCCACGCCCCGGGGAGCACTTCTGCTCTTCTGGCCCTGCTGCGACAACGCCGAACTCGCCGGACCCAGCCACGAGCGCGTCGGCGCGGCCTGCCGCCGTCTGGGCCGGTTCCTGAGGGACGCCGCGGACGCGGGGCACCCGATCACCCCCGCGGCACACCCGCGGACGGCGTCCCAACCGCCCGCCCCGGACTGGGAACCGTCGCAGGCGCTGGCCGCGGCGCGGTTCGCGGAACGCCTGCCCGGCGGCAGCGGCACCCTCGACCTCGAGGGCAGGATCACCTACCTCAGCGAGTCCGCGGCCGACCTGCTGGGCGGGACGGTCCCCGGCCTCCTCGGCAAGCGCCCCTGGCAGGCCCTGTCCTGGTCGGCGGATCCGGCCTTCGAGGACCGCTTCCGCGCCGCCGTGGTCAGCCGGAAGCCGGAGGCCTTCACGGCGAGGGTCCCGCCGGGCCGCTGGCTCGCGTTCGAGCTCCACCCCGACTCCACCGGGGTGAGCGTGCGCATCGTCCCCCTCGGTCGCGACCGTGTGCTCAAGGCCGTTCACCCGGGGACGACGGTGCCCCGGGGCGAGCCGATCGCCCTCGGGGAGCTCTACCAGGTGATGCATCTGGCCGCCGCGCTCTCGGAGGCCGTCGGGGTGGGCGACGTGGTCGACCTCGTCGCGGAGGAGATGCTGCCGACCTTTCGCGCCCGGACCCTGGCCCTTGCCCTGTTCTCTCCCGACGACGGTGGCCTGAGGGTCGTCGGCTGCCGGGGCTACAACCCCTGTCCCGCGGAGATGTACCCCGGGGCGCCGCTCACCTCCGCGGCCGCGCTCGGGACCCTCGCCGAGGGCGTGCCGGCCTTCTTCGCCACCTTCGAGGAGATGCTCGGAGCCTATCCGCGCGCCCCCTTCCGCGAGGGCCTGGACGCCTGGGCCTACCTCCCGCTGATCGCCTCGGGCCGGCCCGTGGGCCTGTGCGTCCTGGCCTTCGACCGGCCCCACCACTTCTCCGGCAACCAGCGGACCGTGCTGACCGCGCTCGCGGGGCTGATCGCCCAGGCGCTGGAACGCGCCCGCCTCTACGACACCAGCAAGGAACTCGCGGAGGCCCTGCAGGCGGCGATGCTCCCCGACTCGCTGCCGGACCTCCCCGGACTCGACGTCGCCGCCCGCTACCTGCCCAGCGTCCGGGGCATGGACATCGGCGGCGACTTCTACGACCTGGTCCGGGTCGACGACACCACCGCGGCCGCGGTCATCGGAGACGTCCAGGGCCACCATGTCAGGGCGGCCGCGCTCATGGGCCGGATCAGGCCCGCCATCCGCTCCCAGGCCGTGGCCGGGGCCGCACCGGCGGAGGCGCTGCGGCAGGCCAACCGGCAGATGGTCGACCTGGACACGGGGCGTTTCGTCAGCTGCCTGTACGCCCGGCTCGATCTCCGGCAGCGCCGGGCCCTCCTGGCCACCGCGGGCCATCCGCCACCGGTGCTGTGCGGCCCGGACGGGCACGCGGAGGTCCTCCGCGTGCCTCCGGGGCTGCTGCTCGGCATCGACCCCGAGGCGGACTACCCCACCACGGAGATCCCCCTGGAGCCGGGCACCGTCCTCGCCCTGTACACCGACGGACTCGTCGAGACCCCGGGTGTCGACCTCGACGACGCCATGGCCGGGCTCGCCGCCCGCCTCGGCCGGACCGGTCCCCAGCCCATGGACGGGCTCGCCGCGGACCTGATCGACCACGCGCGCCGGACGGCCCCGCGCACGGACGACATCGCGCTGCTGCTCATCAGGTTCGTGGCCGCCGCGTAGCGGACGGGGCCCGGGCCCGGGCCGAGCGCCGCATCCGACCGCGCAGTGACGTGAGAGGGGGCTTCGAGCAGCCGAGGTGCGCGGCGCGTCTCTCCCATGTGAGGTCGGTGACCATGCCGGACAACGACACCGGCGAACCGGAACAGGGCCCCTCCCGCTCCGCCGCCGAGCCCGCCCCGTGGCAGTCGTGCATCACCACGCTGCTGGAACAGGAACCGCCCTTCCTCCCCGACCGCGCCCAGGCGATGACCCTGCTCGTGCAGTACCCGCCCGGGCTTACGGGCATCCCGCCGCACCGGCACACAGGTCCCGCGTTCGGTTACGTCATCGAGGGCGAGATGCTCTTCGAGCTGGAGGGCGAACCGGAGCGGGTCGTCAGGGCCGGCGAGTCGTTCCGGGAGCCGGGCGGCGACGTCATCCACGTGTGACAGCGGCGGTGCGCGACGGCCGGTCGACGCCGGGTGATGCGTGACCGGTCCGCACCGGATCCTCGATGTCCGGGACGCCCGGGCGGGTCACATCCGCGCGGGCCGCCTCGTCTCCCTGGCGAGCCCCGGAAGGACACAGGACACCCGCGGCGCGGACCACCCCCACACGCACTCGAACTTCGGCGAGGTTGATGCGTGCGGCCGCGTTGTGTGGTCTCGTACGAGAGGGAGGATGCCGCATGGACGTTGCCACTGACGCGGTGCCGATCGCGGAGCTGCTCGACGAGCGCCGGCATCTGCTCGATGTCGCCCACCGGATGTCGGACGGCCTGCGCGACGCGGAAAGCGTGATCGACGAGACCTACCGCCGGTGGTACGCGCTGTCCGGCGCGGAGCGTGCGCGGATCGAGTCGCCCCGTGCCTGGCTGTCGGCGACCGCCGGCGACATCTGCAGGGGCCTCCCGGCCACGTCCGGCCGGGAGGGCGCCGCCGGGCCCGGCCTTCCGGTGACGGGGTACGACCACGAGCTCACCGCCGTCGCGCTCGGCCGGCTCCTGGCGCAGCGCTCCGGTGTTTCGCGCTCGCCCTCGCCCACCCCGGAGCACGACGCGGTCGTCCGCGCCGTCGGGGAGGCCTGCGCGGTGGGCGACGCGGCGTCCCTGTCGTCCGCGCTGTCCCCCGACGCCATGGCCGTCTTCGACGGCGGCGGCAAGGTCCGCACGACGCTGCGGTCGGTGCACGGCGGCGAGCAGGTCGCGCGGAGCCTGCTGACGCTGCTCGGCCCGCACCCGCGCACCACGCTGACCGCCCAGTCCGTGAACAGCCGTACCGGACTCGTGGTGCGGTGCGACCACATCGTGGCCGCGGTCATCAGCCTCGACGTCATCGACCGGCGGGCGGCACAGGTCTGGGCCGTGCTCAATCCGGAGAAGCTGCGCCGCTGGAACCAGCGCGCTCACGCGACCGGCGTCCTCACGCCCGAATCCTGAGCGGGATCCCGTACGTCCGTTCTGTCACTTCGGCGGCGGCCGCGTCGTCTCCCTGACGGGAACGTGATCGCGACCACGCGCTCTCGCCCCCGGGCGCCATCTCAAGCAGCAGAGGCGCCCGTTCACAAGCGCAGACAGAATGGAATGCAAGCGTGACGACGATACTCGACCGCTATTTCGAGATCGTGGACTCCGCCGACGGCGGTGACTCGCACCTGGACGGCCTTCGCGACATCCTCGCCGAGGACGTGGTGCTGATGCACAGCGGCGACATGGTCCGGGGCCGGGATCTGGCCGTGGACCTCCACCGGACGCAGGCCGCCGGCTGGAAGGAGTCCGAGCACCATTGGACGTCCTCCGCCGCGGCGGACGGCTCCCTCACCGGCACGTGGAGCCAGGCAGGACTGGACCTCCAGGGCAACGGCTGCTCCGGCAGCGGCCAGGTCTCCGCCACCCTTGACCCGGACGGGCGGATCTCCCGCCTCCACCTGACGCTCACCGACGGGTCGGACCGGGCCCGGGTGCTCATCGCCCGGCATCTGGAGGTCTGGATGACCCCGGACCCGGTCGCGCGCGCCAGAGCGATGGAGGGCATCTACACCGAGAACATCACGTTCATGGAGCCCGACCACGTATTCGTGGGACGGGACGCCCTGAACGACTACATCACCGTCGTGCAGCGCCAGGCCCCGCCGTCGAGCGGCCTCGTCGTCAGCCACTCCCAGAACCGCGAATTCATCCACTGGGCCTGGAACTTCGGTTTCCCCGGCGGCAAGTCGGCATCGGGTTCGGAGATACTCCAGTGCGAGGGCGACCTGATCGAGAAGGTCGTCATCTTCAGCGCCGACATGGACGTCGTCACCGAGGGCATATGACGGCCGGCGGCACGCGACACCGGTGAAGGGCCGGACCCGTGCGCGTGTCGTCCCGGCGCGCGCGGGGCCGGCGCCCACCGCCCCGCCTCGGTACTTCTGCCCATGCGCGAGGCCGCGGGCCCCGCCGGAAGATGCGGAGTTCTCCCGATGGCCCGGGGGCGCCCGCTCTGAGAGCGTCGGCGACGCGGAACATGATCGAGTCGCCCCTGAAAGGTTCATCGTGGCAACCACGCGTAGCGCGCACACCGTCTGGGACGGCGACCTGCTCGGCGGCAAGGGCACCGTCACCTTCGACTCCTCCGGCATCGGCCGGCAGCCGGTGTCGTGGCCCTCGCGCGCCGAGGACGCAAAGGGCAGGACCAGCCCCGAGGAACTGATCGCCGCGGCCCACTCCAGCTGCTTCTCCATGGCCCTCTCGCACGGCCTGACCGGTGCGGGCACGCCGCCCACGAAGCTGGTCACCTCGGCGGACGTCACCTTCGAGCCGGGCGTGGGCATTACCGGCGTGCACCTCACCGTCGAGGGCACCGTGGCGGGCCTGGACGAGGACGCGTTCGCCGCGGCGGCCGCGGACGCCAAGGAGAACTGCCCGGTCAGCCAGGCCCTCGCGGGCACGGGCATCACGCTGACGGCCAAGTTCGTCTGACCGGTCTGCATGACGACGGGTGCCGCGCCCCTGCCTCCCGGCGCGGCACCCGGCACCGCCAACCACAGGATCCCGTGCACCCGGCAGCCGACCGGCCGATGGCCGACGTGCTGACGTGCTGACGTGCCCGTGCTCCCCAAGGCCGTACGCGGTGTGCAAGCCGGGCGACGTCCGGCGCGTGGCCGTCGTCCCCGACCACGTCGCGCTGGGTGCTATCTCCTGCAGCGGCACCACCGGGGACAGGACCTGCTGCTGTGGCCGTTGCTCACCGCACGCGGCGGTCACACCGCCGCCGCCGTCGTCCCGGTGACGCAGGAGCAGCACCGGGCCATCGAAGGCGCGCGCTCGGAGTTCCTCCGGTACCTCGTCGACTGGCGTTCGACAGCCCGGCCCGGCGGTGAACTGGCGGCGGCGATCGAGCGGTTGACCCTATGGGCGGTCCGGCATCACGGGGTGGAGGAGAAGGAGGTCCCGCCCCTCGGCGCGCGGCACGTCACCGCGGCGGAGTGGGCCGGGCTCGCCGGGCACACCTTCGCAGGCCACGACACGAAGGCGCTCGCACTGCTGTCCGGCATGCCGCCCCACGAGGGGGGACCCCGCGCCGCCAGGGGCCCGCCGACCGGCGCCCCGCGCTCCGTCCGCCTCCTGATCCCCTTCATGGGCCGCGGCGCCTACGCCTCGGGCACCCGGAGCATCCACGGCACCGCCAGGCCGCCCCTCCCGGGCGCTGATCCCGGCATTCCCGGTCCCTCCGCCGTGCCCGCTCTGACCTGCGGCGATCACGGCCGGTGACGGTCGCCCGGGGTAGTCGGCGCCTGTGGATGCCGTAGCGCCCCCTGGGGCGTATGGTCCGGTTATGGGACCAGAGCGGTGTGGTGGCCGCGAGGCTCAGCGGCACCGGCGGACGGCTCGGCGCGCACGCTGCCGCCGTTGTCCGGCCCACGAGTCCCGGCACCAAGGCGACGAAGGCGAACGCGGTGACGCGGCATGACGTGACGCAGAGAACGGGCGGCATGCGGCGTGTCGCCGGCCTGTTCGAACGCCTCGTCCGGAACACCGACACCGCGGTGGGCATGCTCTATGTGCTCGCGCCGGAGGCGCGTGCGCTGGACGTGGTGGCGCTGTCCGGTACCTCCCGGCGGATCGCCGCCCCCTGGGCGCGGATCGCGCTCGACGACGCTGCGCCGGTGGCGCAGGCCGTGCGGGAAGAGTCGCTGGTCTGGGTGGGCAATTCCCGGGAACTGGCCGAGCGATTCCCCCGGGTCGCGCTGGTGGCCCCCTACGAGATCATGCTCGCGGCGGCTCCGATCATGGACGGCGGCGAGGCGTGGGGGGCGGTGTGCCTGCTGTGGCCGGTCTGGCACCCCCCGGTACTGAGCCCCGGCGAGCGGGACGCCATCGGGATCTTCTGCGGCAGGGCGGGGCGGCTCCTGCGGCACTACTCGGACCGGGGCCAGCCCGTCGTGGCCGGCGCCGACCCCCTCGTCCTGCGGGCGGTGCGCCGCCGTGAGCCGGGGCGGGCCGAGGCGCTGGCGGCGTACGACTTCGCGGAACGGCTGCCGACCGGGTGCTGCTCGCTCGACCTGGAGGGCCGGGTCAGGTTCCTCAACGCCGCGGCCGCCGACCTGCTCGGCGCCGGTGCCGCGGACCTGCTGGGCTCACTGCCCTGGGAACGGCTGCTGTGGGTCGACGACCCGGCGTTCGAGGACGCGTACCGCGCCGCCGTCATCAGCAAGCAGAGCACCTCGTTCACCGCCCTGCGCCCCCCTGACCAGTGGCTGTCCTTCCGCCTCGTCCCCGGAGCCTCGGGGGTCAGCGTCACCGTGACCCCGGCGGCGGGTGAGCCCGAGCAGGCCGCTGACGGGCCGGCGCTTCCCCCGGGCGCCCGCGGCCCGGTCGGCGCCTCGGCGATGTACCAGTTGATGTACCTGGCCGCGACGCTCACCGAGGCGGTCGGCGTGCAGGACGTGGTCGACCAGGTCGCCGACCAGCTGGTCCCGGCGTTCGAGGCCCAGGGCCTGGTCGTGCTCACCGCCGAGGGCGGCCGGCTGCGCGTCGTCGGCCACCGCGGCTACAGCGACGAGTTCATGGCCAAGGTCGACGGAACGCCCCTGACCTCCTCCATCGTGACCGCCCGCGCCCTGAGCCGGGGCACCCCGCTGTTCTTCACCAGCTTCGCCGATCTGCACCGCGCCTACCCGCAGGCCCTCCGCTTCCGGAACCGGGACGCGTGGGCCTTCCTCCCGCTGATCACCTCGGGCCGCCCCGTCGGACTGCTGGTCCTGTCCTACGACCGGTCCCGTCCCTTCCCGCAGGCTGAGCGGAACGTCCTGATCGCCCTGGCCGGGCTCATCGCGCAGGCGCTGGACCGCGCCCACCTCTACGACACCAAGCACCAGCTCGCCCGCACGCTGCAGACCGGCCTGCTGCCCAAGGAACTGCCGCGGATCCCCGGTCTCGAGGTCGCGGCGCGCTACCTGCCGGCCGGCCACGGGAGCGAGATCGGCGGCGACTTCTACGACCTCATCCACTGCGGTCCCCGGTGCGCGGCCGTCACCATCGGCGACGTGCAGGGCCACAATCTGCAGGCCGCCGCCCTCATGGGGCAGGTGCGCATCGCCGTGCACGCCCACGCCACCGCCCACTCCGCACCCGGCGACGTGCTGGCCCGGACCAACCGACTGCTCTCCGATCTGGACCCCGGCCTGTTCACCAGCTGCCTGTTCGCCCACATCGACCTGGAGCGGCACATCGCCCGCCTGGCCACCGCCGGGCACCCCCCGCCCCTGATCCGGCGGCCCGACGGGAGCGCGGGGATCCTCGGTTTGACGCCGGGACTGCTGCTGGGCATCGCACCTGACGGCGACTACCCGACCACCGAGATCCCGCTGCCCCCGGGCACGTTGCTGGCGCTGTACACGGACGGCCTCGTGGAGTCGCCCGGAGTCGACGCGGAGTCCGCCGCGGGCGACCTCGTGCGGCACCTGGTGGCGACGGCCGATCTGGGAGTGGACGCCGTCGCGGACAGCCTCCTCGAACACGCCCTGCGGACCGCCCCCGGTACCGACGACACGGCCCTGCTGATCGCCCGCCCGAGCGGCCCCGGGGGCGCCCCACCGGCGGACGAAGGACGACGAGGGAGAGGACCATGATCCTTCGTGGACACGGGAGGACCCGCGGCGCGGGGAGGACAGTGCGATGACGGACGCGGACACCTACGACGCGGTCGTGGTCGGCGGCGGCCACAGCGGACTGGTGGCGGCCCTGTACCTGGCGCGGGCAGGGTGGTCGGTGGCCGTGCTGGAGCGCAACGCCGCCGTGGGCGGCGCCATCGCCGGCGGCGAGGTGACCCTGCCCGGGTTCGTGCACGACCTGTACTCCACCAACCAGAACCTCTTCCCCGGCTCCCGGGCCTACGCCGACTTCGGCGCCGAACTGGCCCGCCACGGGCTGCGGTTCCGCACCACCGACCGCCCCTACGCCAATGTGTTCCCCGGCGGCCGCGGCATCCGCGTGTACGGCGACCACGCACGCACGATGGAGGAACTGGCGGCACACGACCCCGGGGACGCCGAGGGTTTCGCCGGCCTGTACCGCGAGTACCAGCGGTTCGCACCGCATCTGTTCGCGCTCTACGGGTCCGCGCTGCCGTCCCCGTCGGCGGCGCGCGAGGTCCTGGGCCTGCTGCGGCACCACGGCGTACGCGGCGCGGGCGACCTCGCGCACACGCTGCTCATGAGCACCCGTGAACTGGGCGAGGCCTGGTTCGCCACACGCGAGGCGCAGGCGATGGCGGCCTGCTGGGGCATGCACCTGGACTTCGCACCGGACGTGTCCGGCGGGGCGATGTTCCCCTTCCTGCAACTGTTCGCGGACATGGAGAACGGCATGGCCGTCGTCGAGGGCGGCGCACAAAGGCTGCCGCAGGCGCTCGTGGCGGTGCTCGCCGAACACGGCGGCGAGGTCCGCACCGGCGCCGGCGTCGACCGTGTGCTGTGCCGTGACGGGCGTGCCGTCGGCGTGCGCACCGCGGACGGCGGCACGCTGAGGGCGCGGCGCGCGGTGATCGCGAACACCGCTCCGGGCGTGCTGTACCGGCACCTGCTGGAGCCGGAGCTGGTTCCCGCGCGGGTGCGGCGCGGGGCGGACCGCTTCCTCTACGGCCCGGGCACGCTGATGGTGCACCTCGCGCTCGACGGCCCCCTGCCCCTGGGCGGCGGGAGAGGAGTTGTCCGGCTTCGGGTACGTCCATGTGGCGCCGTACGTCGACGACCTGGCGCGGACCTACACCGAGTCCCAGGCGGGGCTGCTGCCCGCCGACTCGCTGCTGATCGTCGGGCAGACCTCCGCGGTCGACCCGACCCGGGCCCCCGCGGGTCGGCACGTCGTGTGGATCCAGGTCCGTACGATGCCCACCCGCATCCGCGGTGACGCGGCGGGCGCGATCGAGCGGACCCACTGGCCCGAGGTGGCCGACGCGATGACCGACCGGGTGCTGGCCAAGCTGGAGCGGTTCGCGCCCGGCAGCCGGGAACGCATCGCCCAGGTCACCTCGTACACCCCGCGGGACCTGGAGGCGGCCGATCCCAACCTGGTGGGCGGCGCGGACGGCGGCGGCGAACACATGATGGGCCTGCCACACCGCGGGTCGGCCGCCGGTGGGCAGGGGTGATCCTGCGCGAGCTGCTCCGGGGCGCGACGCACTTCCGGCAGATCAGCGACGCCATCCCCGACATCACCGACAAGCTGCTGTCGGACCGCCTCAAGCGCTTCGAGCAGGAAGGCGTCGTCGAACGCCACGTGCTTCCGACCACCCCGGTGACCATCGAGTACCGCCTCACCGCCAAGGGCCGCGCCCTGGAGGAGGTCGTCCGGGAGATCTCGACATGGGCCGAGTCGTGGCTGCCGGCGGAGGGCGAGGGCGGCGAGGCCGACGGGGCCGCCCCGTCCGGCGGGGAGATCGAGCCGGCGGCGTGACGCCACGCGGCTCCCGGGGTGCGCGCCCCGGCCCGCGGCGTGAGCGCCGCCCTACCGCTCCAGCGCCTGATTCCCGACGCCGCTCGCGACGGCGGCGCGCAGGGGGACACCGCGGAAGCTCTGGATGAGGACGATCGCGGCACCGGCCGTGATGCACTGATCGGCGAGGTTGAAGATCCCGGAATCGCCGATCTGGATGAAGTCCAGCACGGCCCCCCGGCCCAACCCCGGGGTGCGGAAGACGCGGTCGGCGAGGTTTCCGCCGGCGCCCGCGGAGATCAGTCCGAGACCGACCGCCCAGCCCGTGGAGCGTATGGACCCCGCGACCCGCGCGATGGCCACCAGTGCGACGATCGCCACCAGTGTGAACAGCAGGGTCGCGCGGGGAGCGAAGGAGCCCGCCGCGCCGGAGTTCCGGAAGGCGGTGAAGGTCACCGCGCCGCCCAGGGCGTGCCTGGGTTCGTGGCCCTCGACGACCACCGCGGCGATCGCCTTCGTGATCTGGTCCACGGCGAATCCGGCCGCCGCAACCGTCCACAGCAGATACGCCCGCCGCACCGCCCACCTCCTGATCGCTGGTGCCCGCACCGAGCGTACGCGCAGCTCCGGGCGGAGAGGTGGGCGCCCGGAGCGAGGCGGTGGGGCGGGGGCGGGATTTGGTTTCACTTGATATGGTCTCGAACGGATGGATGGCTGCTAATGTGCGTCCATGACTGCCGACACCCCTCGCGGAGCCAGCGCCTCGCGTGCGACCGACCGCCCCGGGGACACCTCGCCGTTCGCCCTGGGCCTGCTGCTGCGCCGGGCGCACTGGCGCGCGGGTGCGGTGATGGTGGAGGCGCTCCGGCCGCTCGGCATCGAGATACGGCACTTCGCCGTGCTGATGGTGCTGGTCGACCGTGGTCCCACGGTGCAGCGGGACCTGGCCGCGGCGACGGGGTCGGACAAGGCGGGCGTCATGCGGATCGTGGACGACCTGGAGCGCAAGGGCCTCGCCGTCCGCAGGGCCGTGCCGGGAGACCGGCGGGTGCGGGCGGTGGAGATCACGCCCGCGGGCCTGGAGCTGTTCGACGCGGCCCATGTGGCGGCGGAGCCCCTGGCCGAGCGGCTCGTCGCCGATCTGGGCCCCGGTGAGTCCGAGCTGCTGACCGAGCTGCTGACCCGGTTCGCCCACCCCTCGGGCGGCGAGGCGTAGGCGCGCCGCAGAAAAGATCCCCCAGCCGCGTGGCGCCCCGGCCGCGCGGCTTTTTCGTCGTGTTCCGCGCCGGAGAGCGGGTCGTACCCCGTTCCATGCCCAAGGAAAGTCGCACGCGAGATGGTATTAAATGATACTGTCGCTGGTGTAACGAAGATGGACGGGGTGGGAGGTCGTCGGGCCGCGACACCGATCCGAAGAGGTGCCGCGGTGAAGGAGGTGGATCATGAGGATTGCTTGTGGCCGGATACCGGTGCCATTGCCACGCCTGGACTTCCGCGGGAGCGCCGCGGCGGGTGGGCGCGGCCGTGGGCGGCCCCTGACCGCCGCGGTCGGCGACCTGGCACTTTCCCGGCCCTGCGACCGCACGCCGGGGCGGCCGGTATCGGCTTCCCTGGACGCCCTTCCCCGCCCCGTGGCCGCGGTGGTGGGCGCGGGTGGCGTGCTCGGGGCGGCGCACGTCGGTGCGGGGTACGCGCTGGAAGAGCGCGGGTTCGTCCCCGACATGATCATCGGCACCTCGGTGGGTGCCCTTCTGGGGGCGATCGCGGCCGCCCATCCCGACGGTTCGGCGGCCTGGCTGGACCGCGTGTGGACCGGCCTGCGCCGCCGTGAGGTGTACCCGCTCGGCTATCCGGCCTCACGGGCCGGCGTCTTCGCCGACCGCGGCCTGCGCCGGCTGATCGAGCGGTCCGGGCTGCCGTCCCGGATCGAGGAACTGCCCATCCCGTTCACGGCGGTCGCCATGGACCTGGACACCGGCGCCCCGGCGCTGCTCGACCGCGGCGACCTGGAGTCCGCCCTGCTGGCCAGTGCGGCGGTCCCCGGAATCCTGCCCCCGGTCGAGCGCGAGGACAGGACGCTCGTCGACGGCGGCGTGATCGCCTACCTTCCGGTGCTGGCGGCCCTCCAGGCCGGCGCGGCCGGCGTCGTGGCGCTGTCGACCGGTCCCGAGGGCGCACTGCCCGACCGGACCGACCGGCGCCGCGGGGCCGGCGCGGTCGCCGCCAGGGCCGGGGTGCTCCTGATGCGCCACCAGATCGAACGCGATCTGGACGAGGTGTCCAGGCACGTCCCGACCGTCGTACTGCCGACCGGCATCGACGCCTGGCCCGCGCCCTGGGACTTCGGCCATTCCCAGCGCCTGATCAGCACCGCGCACCGCACGGCGGGGGGTTTCCTCGACACGCTGCGCGTCGGCGGGCCGGGCCTGTACCGAACCGACGCCCCTTCGCCGGCCCCGGCCGGGGCGGCATCCTCCGTGTCAGGGGGCCTCCTGTGAGCACCATCGCCTTCCTCAACATCGCCATGCACGGCCGGGTCAACCCGACCCTGCCGGTGGTCGCCGAACTCGTCCGGCGCGGCCACCGCGTCACCTACCACATCTCGGCCGCCTTCCGTGAGGAGATCGAGGCCGCGGGCGCGGAGGTGTACCTCTACCCCGGCGGCGAGCAGCCTTTGCCCGATCCGCCGACACCGGTCACCCTGCTCAAGGGGCTGGCCGACAGCGCCGTCGGCCTGCTGCCCGCCGTCCTCACCGACCTGCGCCACGTCCGGCCGGACCTCATCGTCCACGACAACGCCTGCCTGTGGGGCGCGGTCGCGGCCCATGAACTCGGCGTGCCCGCCGCCTCGTCGTTCACCACGTTCGCGTTCAACCGGCTCGTGCCGAGCCCGACCCGCGGCTCCTGGGACCTGCTGAGCGCCGCGGCGGCGCGGCCCGACAGCGTCCGGGGCTATCTGCGGTCGCGCTGGGACCTGCGCCGCCGCTACGACACCCACGGACTGCCCCTGGCCGACCTGGGCAACATCCGCCAGCCGCTCAACCTCGTCTTCACCTCGCGGGCCTTCCAGCCCAAGGCCGACCGGTTCGACGCCTCCTACCGGTTCGTCGGCCCGAGCATCGGCGCCCGCCCGGCAGACCCCTCGTTCCCTGTCGACCGGCTGCTGCGGGACCCCGTGGTGTACGCCTCGCTGGGCACGGTGTTCAACGCCGACGCGCGACTGCTGCGCACCCTCGCCACCGCCCTGGCCGGGCTGGCCGGCACCGCCGTCGTCTCCACCGGACGCACCGACCCCGCCGCGCTGGGCCCGCTGCCGCCCAACGTGCTCGTCCGCCGGTTCGTCCCGCAGCCCGAAGTCCTCGCCCACGCATCGCTCTTCGTCACCCATGGAGGTATGAACAGCGTCAACGAGGCCCTGTACGCCGGGGTGCCGATGCTCGTCGTCCCCCAAGGCGCCGACCAGCCGATGGTGGCCCGTCGCGTCGAGGAACTCGGCGCCGGACTCGCCATCCCCACCCGGGACATCACCGAGGAGGCGGTGCGCGGCCTCGCCGCGCGCCTGCTCAAGGGTCCGGGGTTCCGGGCGGCCGCGGCCCGCCTGCGGACCGCCCAGCGCGAAGCCGGCGGATCCCGGCGCGCGGCGGGCGAACTCGAAACGTACCTGGGTGCGACCCGCCCCGCCGACCGGGCACGGGTCTGCGCCCCCGCTCCGAGGCGGGGCTGAGCCATGTCCATCGCCGTCATGATCGTGCTCGGGCTCGCCGGGGTGTCCGAGGCCGCCGGGCGCATCGTGCCCCTGGCCGTGCGCCGACCCGGCATGCCGCGCAGCCTCGTGGCGGGATCGCTGCTGGGCGGCGGCCTCGTCGAGAGCGCCGTCTTCGCGCTGTGGCCGCTCACCGCGGCGACCCTGGCCGAACTGGCCCTGTCCGCTCCGGCTCGGGGCGCCGGACCGGTGTGGACGGCGGAGCCGGCGGCCCCGCTGATGCTCGCCGGCATCCTCGCGTTCCCCTGGCTCGGACCTTTCCTCCACCTCGTGCTCTTCGTAGGGGTCGGGGCCGGTCTGGCCGGCCCGCTCGCCGCGGCCACCGGCATCGGCTGGTGGGACGCGGCCGGCTGCGTGGCCGTCGCGGGAGCCGGACTCGGCCTCGCGGTCGAGGCGGTACGACGTCTGGTCATCAGGATCAGCGCGACAGAACCACGGGAGGCGACGGCATGAACGGGTACCTTCTCTGGGCGTTCGCCGTCGGACCGGCCCTGATCGCCGAAGCGCTGCTGGCCCGCTACGAGGTGCTGGCCTACGGTGCGCGCTGGCGCGTCCCCGTCACCGAACTCCCGGCGGGCACGCCGTACGCCCGCGGCGCGGCACCCGACAACCCCCCCGACGCCTACCTCGTCTACCTGGACGGCATCGGCAAACGCCGCGTCCGCGACACCCGCGACGGAGGCCAACTGGTCACGGCCATCCTCGCCAGGGCCCCCGAACTGCGGGTACTCAGCCAGGTCCAGCCCTACTCGCCCCTCGCCGACCCGCTGGCCGAACGGCCGGTCTGGGCGTGGCTGCGCCGCCGTATCGGGCTGCTGCTGTTCCTGCACAACGTCATGCAGATCTTCGTCGCGGCCGACCGCCGCTACCGCCCCCTCTACAACCGGGCCGTCGGCCGCCAGATCGCCACCCAGCTGCTGCTGGCCGGCTACCGCCCCGACAGCGGAACCCCCGTGGTGCTGCTGAGCTACAGCGGCGGCGCCCAGGTCGCCACCGGCGCGGTCGACGAACTGCACGCCCGGCTGCACGCGCCCCTCCTGCTGATCACGCTGGGCGGATTCCACAACGGCGCCAACGACCTCACCCACGCCGAGCACGTGCACCGGCTCACCAGTGCCGGTGACCGCATCGAACGGCTCGGCACCTGGATCTTCCCCCGGCGATGGCCGCTGCTCGGCCGCAGCGGCTGGAACCGTGCCCGCAGCGCCGGCAAGATCACCGTGCACCCGCTCGATCCGGCCACGCACGTCGGTCCGGCCAGCTACATCAGCCGCACCGCCCACACGCCCGACGGCCGCAGGTACGTCGACCGCACCGCGGACACCGTGATCGCACTCATCCGCGCCCACCACCGCAGCCCGGAAAGGCCGGCGCCGTGCCGCCTGACATGAGGCCATCCCCTCGGCGGTCCCGGGGCGACGGCGCGGGCGACGCTCCCGGGAAGTGCGTCAGGAAGGACCGCATTCTCACCGCCGCGCTCGAACTCTTCGCCGCCAAGGGCCACTCGGGCACCACACTGCGGGAGATCGCCCGGCAGGCGGACGTGGACCCCGCGTTGATCCACTACTTCTACGGCGACAAGGACACCCTCTTCCGGGACGCGGTGTCCTCCCGCGTCGACCTGTCCACCCTCTTCGACGGCCCCGCGGCCGACGAGGCGGAAGCCGGTGCCACGAACCGGGGGCGGCGGCTCGCCCGCACACTGCTCACCGTCTGGGAGGACGAGTCGACCCGCCCGGCGCTGGTCGCCGTCTACCGGACCGGCACGTCGGACGGGCCGATCGCCGCGACGCTCCACGCGCGCGTCGACGCGGCCCTCGCCTCGTGCCTGGAGCGGCTCGCCCGCGACGAGGCGACGCCGTCGCCGATGTCCGCGTCCCTGGTCCGCGCGCACCTGAACGGCCTCGTCATGCTGCGCTACGTCTTCCCCGTCGAGCCCCTGGCCTCAGCGGACTTCGAGAAGCTGACGGAACTGCTCGCCCTCGCCGTCGAGGCCCCCGGACCCGGAAACGAGGAGGCGCCGGGACATCGTGAATACGGAACGGCGCATTCCTGTCATTAGCAGGCTACCGATACGTACGCCCGGCCCATCACAAGCCGCGTTCACCGTGATACCGGAATTCTCCCGGCCCCACGTCCCGGCTTTCGGGCAATGGCGGCCGAATTCCCCGTCGCCCGTACGGGGAATGACCATCCGACGACGCACCGGCCCCCTGAGGCGTCTTTTTCCCCGGACCTTGACTGGCGACCCGACTTCTTATGGGATTGGCGCCTCTGTCCTGGAACGACGTGAAGGGATGCTCGTGAGAACCAGATCCTTAACGATCGCCGCGGTCGGCGCCCTCATCCTGTGCAGTGCGACGGTGGCACCCATGGCCCAGGCCCGCGACGCGGGAACGGCCGCCACCGAGTCGGACACCGTCAAGGTGTACCGCGCAGAAGTGACCCGCAGTCAGATCCCGCTGCTGCTCCAGGCCGGCCAGGACGCGCACGAGCTGAGCGAGCGGCCACCGGCGCAGGGTACGGCCACGGTCGAGGTCTACCTCACCGGCAGGCAGGCGGAGGACCTGGAGAAGAAGGGCGTAGAGCTCACGGAGCGGACGCTCGGGGCCAAGGCCGAGGCACGCGTGCAGAACGCGGCCGACAAGGTGTTCCGCCCGTACAGCGGCAAGGGCGGCATCAAGGAGGAGATCCTCGCCACCCACCGCGCCAACCCCGGGCTCACCAAGGTCGTCTCGATCGGCAGGACGACACGCGGGCAGGACATTCTCGCCCTCAAGCTCACCAAGGACGCCGCGAAGTCCAGGGACGGCTCGAAACCCTCCGTGCTGTACATGTCCAACCAGCACGCACGTGAGTGGATCACGCCGGAGATGACCCGCCGGCTCATGCACCACTACCTGGACAACTACCGCACCGACAAGCGGATCAAGAAGCTCGTGGACTCCACCGAACTGTGGTTCCTGATATCGGCGAACCCGGACGGCTACGACTTCACCTTCCAGGACGACGACACCCGCCTGTGGCGCAAGAACCTGCGCGACAACAACGGCGACGGCGTCATCACCGCGGGCGACGGCGTCGACCTCAACCGCAACTTCGCCTACAAGTGGGGCTACGACAACGAGGGTTCCTCGCCCAACCCCGCCAGCGAGACGTACCGCGGCGCGGGCCCGAACTCCGAGCCCGAGACGCGGGCGCTGGACGCCTTCCAGAAGCGCATCGACTTCACCTACGGCATCAACTACCACTCCGCCGCCCAGCTGCTGCTCTACGGAGTCGGCTGGCAGGTGGCCACGGACACCCCCGACGACGTCCTGTACAGGGCACTGGCCGGTACGCCGGACAACTCGGCGATCCCCGGCTACCACCCGCAGGTCTCGTCGGAGCTGTACACCACCAACGGCGAGGCGGACGGCCACGCGTCCAACGTCAACGGCCTGGCGATGTTCACTCCCGAGATGTCGACCTGCCAGACGGCGTCCGACATCGACCCGGACGACCAGTGGGTGGCCTCCGACTGCCGGTCGGGGTTCAACTTCCCCGACGACGAGAAGCTGATCCAGCAGGAGTTCGAGAAGAACATCCCCTTCGCGCTCTCCGTGGCGGAGTCGGCGGCCCACCCCGACCTCCCCACCTCCTCCGTGGGCCTGAACGCCGCGGACTTCACCCCGGCGCCCTTCACCACCTCCTACGCGCGCGGCCGTGACCAGGGGGTCTCGGTCGTCGCGCGTAAGTCGCTGCGCGACAAGGAGCTCAACTACCGCGTCAACGGGGGCCGCACCAAGGACGAGTCGCTGCGCTCCTGGCGGGGCGGCGAGACCTTCGGCGGCGAGGACAACCTCTACTTCGACGAGTACCGCGCGACGGTCCGCGACGGCGACGTCGGCGACAAGGTCGAGGTGTGGTTCACCGGCCGGACCAAGAACGGCAAGAAGGTCTCCAGCGACCACTTCACCTACACCGTGGCCGACCGCCCCTCGGCGGACACCCTCGTCGTCGCCGAGGAAGGCGCAGCCGCCACCCAGACCAAGGCGTACGTCGACGCGCTGAAGGCCAACGGCCACCGCGCGGCCGTATGGGACGTCGCCACGCAGGGCGCACCCGACGCGCTCGCGGTCCTCGGGCACTTCCGCACCGTCGTGCACTACACGGGCGCGGCCCTGCCGGGCAACCCCACCCAGCTCGAACTGCGCGCCTACCTCAACGAGGGCGGCAAGCTGATCGAGGCGGGCGAACGGGCGGGCGGCAACGTGGCCCTCGCGGACGGTACCCCGTCCAACGACTTCAGCCAGTACTACCTGGGCGCCTACTCGCGCACGTCGACCAGCGGGGCCACCGGCTTCGCCGGAACGGGCGCGCTGGCCGCCTTCAACGGTCCGCTCACCGGCGCCACCGGCAACCCGCTGGACGCGGCGGGGACCTACCGGGTGACGTCCGACTGGCTCGACACCGCCGCGTATCCGCAGTTCGCGAGCAAGGGCGCCGGCCGGTACTCCGGTTCCGTCGCCTCGGACGCGCCCTACGCGGGTTCCTACATGGCCACCGCCGTCCACACCGACGACGCCTACAACCGTCTCACCCGGACGATCGACCTGAGCGGGGTCAGCGCGGCCGACGCGCCGACGCTCCGCTCGCAGTTCCTGTGGGACACCGAGCCCGGCTACGACAACGCGATCCTGGAGATCCACACCGTCGGCGCCGACGACTGGACCACCCTCCCCGACAAGGGCGGTGCCACCAGCACCCAGGTGCCCGCCGAGTGCGAGGCCGGATTCTACGTCGCCGAGCACCCGTGGCTCACGCACTACCTGACCCCGGGTGGGGCGGGCTGCCAGGCCACCGGCACCTCGGGCGCCTGGAACGGCTTCACGGGATCCTCCGGGGGCTGGCGGCAGGTGAACTTCGACCTGAGCGCCTACGCGGGCAAGAGGGTCGAGGTCTCGCTCAGCTACATCACCGACCCGAGCTCCGGCGGCCAGGGCCTCCAGGCCGACGACACCTCCCTGGTCATCGGCGGCGCGGTCACCGAGACCGAGGGCTTCGAAACCTCCCTCGGGCCCTGGAGCGTCGCCGGTCCGCCCGCGGGCAGCCCTCCCGTCCAGCGGGACTGGGCGCGCACCGGCCCGCTGACGCAGGGGGCGGTCGTCACGGACGACACGGTGCTGCTGGGCTTCGGCCTCGAGCACGTCCCCTCGGCGGCCGACCGGGTGAGCCTGGTCCGCCAGGCGCTCAAGGCACTCCGCCGCTGACGCCCGTGCGTGCCGTCCGCCTCTGAGCAGGGCGGCACGCACACGGCACGGCGATCGACGGGCCGGGCGGCCCGTACCCTCC
The DNA here is from genome assembly GCF_000373665.1 of Streptomyces sp. BoleA5. Lineage (NCBI taxonomy): Bacteria > Bacillati > Actinomycetota > Actinomycetes > Kitasatosporales > Streptomycetaceae > Streptomyces > Streptomyces sp. BoleA5. The sequence continues at coordinate 948 of NZ_KB892134.1, read as the reverse complement.
GCGGGTGCGGGCCGCCTCTCGCGTTCCGCGCCCTCCGCCACAGCAGATCCGCCGCCCATCCGCCGCGCATCCGTCGCGAGCGGCCGAAGACGAGCGCCGTCCCGGGTGCCGGCTCACGCTCCGTCACACCGGATGCGCTTCGATGGGCCGCATCGCGAGCCGGGTGGAGCCGCGGCCGCGCGTCCGGCTTCCGGCGGGGGGCCGCCGAGCGCTGAAGGGGGCGGGAGTTCGGCGCACGCGTCGACGCCGGGTGCCTCGATTTCCGATTCATTCACAGTGAATCCACTGCGCGGCAATGCGGCATTCACGCAAGGACGGCTAGGTTCAGGGCTTTGGGTGTCGGGGCCGCCGCGATGCGGTGCGGCGTGATCTGAAGACGCCGACATGAGCGGCCCTTCAGGCAGGTCACGTCACCCCGGTTCCGGGCGGCAGGGTGACACCTGGCAGGATAAGGGGCCGTCTGACGCGAATCGGGAATGAGCAACTGTATACGCGTGAGCCTGTACAGGTTACCGCAAAGTAGTGAGGAAGTCTTGTGAGGAATCGAGTCCAACGACTGGCGCTCCCGCTCTCCGCGACGGTGACGGCGGTCGTGGTCGCCGGCTGTGGTACGGGAGGGTCGGACGGCGGGGCCACCGGGAAGTCCGTCACGATGGGCATCACGGACAAGGTGACCGCGGTCGATCCGGCCGCCGGTTACGATGTCGGCTCCTGGATCGTGTTCAACAACGTCTTCCAGTCGCTGCTCAGTTTCCCCAAGGGCGCCACGAAGCCCGAGCCCGAGGCCGCGGAGAGCTGCAAGTTCACCGACGAGGCCAGCAAGACCTTCGACTGCACGCTGCGCGGGGGCCTGAAGTTCAGCAACGGTGAGGCGCTCACCTCGGAGGACGTGAAGTTCTCCTTCGAGCGCACCATCAAGATCAACGACGAGAACGGTCCGGCGGTCCT
>NZ_KB892133.1:0-33038 GCF_000373665.1 Streptomyces sp. BoleA5 | reverse complement strand
GCGTATTCGGCTACATGCCCGCGACTGACGACGGCCCGGAGACGGCCCGAGCCGTCTGACAGCTTTCTGACCTGCGGTTTTCTCAGTAGCCGAAGTCCTGCGTCCACCAGGGGCCGCCCTCGCCGAGGACCGCACCGACGCCGATCTTCTTGAAGTCGCAGTTGAGGATGTTGGCGCGGTGCCCCTCGCTGTTCATCCAGGCGTCCATGACCTCCTCGGGCGTGGCCTGGCCGCGGGCGATGTTCTCGCCGCCGAGGTTCTTGATGCCCGCCTGGGCGGCGCGGTCCCAGGGGTCGTCGCCGTCGGGGTCGGAGTGGTCGAAGAAGCCCCGGGCGGCCATGTCGGCGCTGAAGTCGGAGGCGAGCTCGGAGAGCTTCTTGTCGGCGTGCAGCGGCTGGCAGCCGGCGGTGGCCCGGACGGTGTTCACCAGGGCCAGGACGGAGGTCTCGACGACGCTCTGGTCGCCGTCCTGCACCTCCTCGCCGCCGCCCGGCACGAGGGTGGCCGCGGGCGGGGCCGGGACGCCGGTGGGCGTGGCGGACGCCGAGGGCTGCGGCGCGGCGGGAGTGGCCGCGTTCTGCTCCGGGGCCGAGGCCGGGGCGGAGGGGGTCGGCGTCGCCGCGGTCGCGGGCGCCGACGGGGCCGCGGGCGGCGCAGTCGTACGGGCGTCGCCGCGGCTGGCGGGGGCCGAGGTGTCGCGGTCGGCCGGTACGGCGCCGACGTCCTGCGGGCTCGTGGTGTTCGGCAGCCCGGCGGCCTGGACCTGACCGGGAGCGTCGTCGTGGTACGCGAACCCGCCGGAACCGTCCGGCGAGGGCAGCAGCCCGCTGGAGACGCCGATCGCGCCGACCGCCAGCGCGGCGGACGAGGCCAGCAGCCCGGTGCGCACCGGGTTCTGCTTGCGCCGCCGGGCCCTGTTGGTCTGCCCGCGGTGGCGCGGTGCCTCCGAGAACGGCGCCGGCTCGGAGGCTGTACGGCTGTGGCGGCCCATCCGGTGCAGTCCTTTATGTCGGCGGTTGTTCACCCGAACGGGTGAGTCCTGTTGCGGCGCGACTGTACCGAAAGACGGGCGGGGCCGGTGTGAACCCTGTGCAACTGGGGGGTTAGCGTGCTTCCATGAACGACGCTGTCCGACTGACGGCCTGGGTGCGAGGTCGAGTACACCAAGTGGGTTTCCGCTGGTGGACGCGGGCGAACGCACTGGAGATCGGTGGGCTCGACGGCTATGTGAGCAATCTCTCGGACGGGCGCGTGCAGATCGTGGCCGAAGGGGACCGGTCGCACTGCGACCGGCTGCTCGACTGGCTGCGGACCGGCGACACGCCCGGACGCGTCGACGGCGTCACCGAGATCTGGGGCGAGCCGCGCGGTGGCTACGAGGGCTTCGCGATCCGCTGAGCCACCGTCCGGCGCACCGTGCCGTCCTCGCAGGTGAGGGGCGAGGTCACAGATCGCCGGCAATCTCACCTGGCAAGAGCGCCAAGGAGGTTGCCATTTCGCGCAGTGCGTGGAAGGCTGCCGACATCGAGGACGCGGTGATCTTCGGGGAGTGATCGATGGCCCCGTCCTCCAGCCATGCGGGACGCCCGCGGCGCCTTTCTCGCGCCGTGTTTTCTTAGGCGTACCCGACGAGCGGGCTGTGATCGTGTTGACCGTCCAACCATTTGGTGAGACGCTGGAAGCCCCGCGCACCGCAGCTGTAGGCATGGCAAAGGGCAGCTTCGGCGCACACGGCGCGGGTGCCTATAACCCCTCACAAACGACCCACACCGCTCCCCGGTCGGTCACTCAGCGTGGAGGACCATCCATCATGGCAAAGGCGCTTCTCGGTTACGTCGGCGGCCCCGACCCTCGACTCCTCGCCGAGATGCGAAGGCTGCAGCAGCGCGTCCAGGACCTGGAAACCGAACTCGTACGGATCCAGGCCGAGAACGACACGCTGGCCGCCGCCTCGCGCGAGCTCGTCGACGTACCTCACGCGGAGCCGGTTCTCGCCTGATCCGGCCTTTCGGCCGATCAAGTGGAAACGACTCCGTTTGGGAATGTGCAAGGGACGCCCCGGCGTCCCTTCGTCGTTTTCCGCCCCGTTGCCCTCCCATGATCTCCGCCCTTGCATTGCATGTGCCCCCCGCATTCCTCGGTGAAACCGAGAGCGGGAGGTAGAGTCCAGCGGCGTGCACCTCAAGAGCCTGACCCTGCGCGGGTTCAAGTCATTCGCCTCGGCGACGACGCTGCAGTTCGAACCGGGAATCACCTGCGTCGTCGGCCCGAACGGTTCCGGCAAGTCCAACGTCGTGGACGCGCTGTCCTGGGTCATGGGCGAACAGGGCGCCAAGTCGCTGCGCGGCGGCAAGATGGAGGACGTCATCTTCGCCGGCACGACGGGGCGGCCGCCGCTCGGCCGTGCCGAGGTGTCGCTCACGATCGACAACGGCGACGGTGCCCTCCCGATCGAATACGCCGAGGTCACCATCACGCGGATCATGTTCCGCAATGGCGGCAGCGAATACCAGATCAACGGGGACACCTGCCGGTTGCTGGACATCCAGGAACTGCTCTCCGACTCCGGTATCGGCCGCGAAATGCACGTCATCGTCGGTCAGGGACAACTGGATTCGGTCCTGCACGCGGATCCGATGGGCCGTCGCGCCTTCATCGAGGAGGCGGCCGGCGTCCTCAAGCACCGTAAGCGCAAGGAAAAGGCGCTGCGCAAGCTGGACGCCATGCAGGCCAACCTGGCCCGCGTCCAGGACCTGACCGGTGAGCTGCGACGCCAGCTCAAGCCGCTGGGACGGCAGGCACAGGTGGCACGCCGGGCGGTGGTCATCCAGGCGGACCTGCGCGACGCCCGGCTGCGGCTGCTCGCCGACGACCTGGTCACCCTGCGGGAGGCACTGCGCGCCGAGGTCGCCGACGAGGCGGCGCTCAAGGAGCGCCGCGACGCCGTCGAGACGGACCTCGCCGCCGCCGTGCAACGGGAGGCGCGGCTGGAGGAGCAGGTCAGGGAGCTGGCCCCGCGGCTGGCCGACGCCCGTGCCACCTGGTACGGGCTGTCGCAGCTGGCCGAGCGGGTCCGGGGCACCATCGGCCTGGCCGAGCAGCGCGTACGGCACGCCACCGCCCAGCCCGCGGAGGAACGGCGCGGCCGAGACCCGGAGGAGATGGAGCGCGAGGCAGCCCGCATCCGCGAGCAGGAGGCGGAACTCACCGACGCGCTGGAGGCCGCGCAGCGCGCCCTGGACGACACGGTCGACCACCGCGCGGAACTGGAACGCCGCCTGGCCGAGGAGGACAAGGCCCTCAAGGCCGCCGCCCGCGCCATCGCCGACCGCCGCGAGGGGCTGGCCCGGCTGCACGGCCAGGTCAACGCCGCCCGCTCCAAGGCCGGATCCGCCGAGGCCGAGATCGGCCGGCTGACCGCCGCCCGCGACGAGGCGCGTGAGCGCGCCGAGTCAGCGCAGGAGGAGTACGAGGAACTCCGCGCCCGGGTCGAGGACCTGGACGCCGACGACTCCGAGCTCGACGAGCGCCTCGAGGCCGCCAAGGACGAGCAGGCCCGCGCCGACGAGGCCCACTCCGCCGCCCGCGAGGCCGCCACCGCCGCCGAGCGCCGGCGTGCCGCCCTCGCCGCCCGCCACGACGCCCTCGCACTCGGCCTGCGCCGCAAGGACGGCACCGGAGCCCTGCTCGCCGCGGGCGACCGCCTGTCCGGGCTGCTCGGTCCCGCCGCCGAACTCCTCACCGTCGCCCCGGGCCACGAGGTGCCGGTGGCCGCCGCGCTGGGCGCCGCCGCCGACGCCGTGGCCGTATCCGGACCGTCGGCAGCCGCCGAGGCGCTGCGGCTGCTGCGCAAGGACGACGCGGGCCGCGCCGCGCTGCTCGTCGCCGGTGACTCCGTCCCGCAGGAGGCCGCCGAGGTGCCCGCGGGCGTGCGCGCGGCGGCCGCGCTCGTCGGCGGTCCCGACGAACTGCTCCCGGCCGTGCGCCGTCTGCTGCGGGACTACGTCGTCGTGGAGAGCCTCGCCGACGCCGAGTCACTGGTCGCCGCCCACCCGCGGCTGACCGCGGTGACCGCGGAAGGCGACGTCCTCGGCGCCCACTTCGCCCACGGCGGCTCGGCCGGAGCCCCCAGCCTGCTGGAGGTCCAGGCAGCCGTCGACGAGGCCGCCGCGGAGCTGGAGGCCCTGGCCGGTCGCTGCGAGGCGCTCGCGGAGGAGCAGGCGGCGGCCAGGGAACGCAGGTCGGCCGCCGCCCGGGTGGTGGACGAGCTGACGCAGCGTCGCCGGGCCGCGGAGAAGGAGAAGTCGGCCGTGGCCCAGCAGCTGGGCCGGCTGGGCGGGCAGGCGCGTGCCGCCGCGGGGGAGGCGGAACGTTCTGCCGCCGCCGTGGGCCGCGCCGAGGAGTCGCTGGCCGCCGCCATGGAGGAGTTCGAGGAGCTCTCCTTCCGGCTGAGCGAGGCGGAGGCCGCCCCCGCGGACGAGGAGCCGGACACTTCCGTGCGGGACCGGCTCGCCGCCGACGGCGCCAACGCCCGCCAGACGGAGATGGAGGCGCGGCTCCAGGTCCGTACCCACGAGGAGCGGGTCAAGGGCCTGGCCGGCCGCGCCGACGGCCTGGACCGCGCCGCCCGCGCCGAGCGCGAGGCCAGGGCGCGGGCCGCCCGCCGCAAGGCACGTCTGGAGTACGAGGCGCGGGTCGCCTCCGCGGTGCTGAAGGGCGCGCAGGGCCTGCTGGCGTACGTCCAGGTCTCGCTGGGGCGTGCGGACGAGGAGCGGGGAGCGGCCGAGCGGGCCAAGGCCGAGCGCGAGGCGGAGCTGGACACCGCCCGCCGCCGGGGCCGGGAGCTCAAGTCCGAACTGGACCGGCTGACCGACTCCGTCCACAAGGGCGAGGTGCTCGGCGCGGAGAAGAGGATGAGGACCGAGCAGCTGGAGAGCAAGGCGCTGGAGGAGTACGGCGTCGAGCCCGCGGGCCTGGTCGCGGAGTACGGGCCGGACCAGCTCGTGCCGCCGTCCCCGCCCGCCGAGGGCGAGGAGCTGCCGGAGGACCCGGAGCACCCGCGCAACAGGCCGCGCCCCTACCACCGGGGCGAGCAGGAGAAGCGGCTGAAGGCCGCGGAGAAGGCGTACCAGCAGTTGGGCAAGGTCAACCCGCTGGCGCTGGAGGAGTTCGCGGCGCTGGAGGAGCGGCACAAGTTCCTCTCGGAGCAGCTGGAGGACCTGCGGAAGACCCGGGCCGACCTCCTCCAGGTGATCAAGGAGGTCGACGAGCGGGTCGAGCAGGTCTTCACCTCCGCCTACCACGACACCGCGCGGGAGTTCGAGGGCGTGTTCTCCCGGCTCTTCCCCGGCGGCGACGGCCGGCTGATCCTGACGGACCCCGAGAACATGCTCACCACCGGTGTGGAGGTGGAGGCCCGTCCGCCGGGCAAGAAGGTCAAGCGGTTGTCGCTGCTGTCGGGCGGCGAGCGCTCGCTGACCGCGGTGGCGCTGCTGGTGTCGATCTTCAAGGCCCGGCCGAGCCCGTTCTACGTGATGGACGAGGTCGAGGCCGCGCTGGACGACACCAACCTGCAGCGGCTCATCGGCATCATGCGGGAGCTGCAGGAGAGCTCCCAGCTGATCGTCATCACCCACCAGAAGCGGACCATGGAGGTCGCCGACGCGCTGTACGGCGTGTCCATGCAGGGCGACGGCGTGTCGAAGGTCATCAGCCAGCGCCTCACGTCCTGACCGCCCGTCCGGGCCGCGTCAGTCCTTGAGCCGGGGCAGCACCTGCCGCGCGAACAGGCGCAGGCTCCGCCAGCCCTCCTCCACCGGCATCCCCCCGCACAGCGGGTGCAGCACGAGGGCGGCGGCCGGGTCGGTTCCCGCCTCCGCGAAGGCGACGCACTCGTCGGGGGTGACCACGCGGTAGACCCCCTCGCGGCGCAGTTCCTCCGGGGAGGCCGCCGTGGAGCGCACCGCGGAGCGGATGCCGGCGGACTGCCACGAGGCGTAGGTGGCGGCCTCGTGGAACAGGTGCCGCCCGTACTCGGCCCAGGCGCGGTCGGGGTCCTCGGACAGGTGGAGCAGCGGCACCTGCGGTGGGGGCATCAGGCACCAGCCCTCCGTGCCGTGCTCGGCGAGCTGCTCCCGGTAGTAGGCCTCCAGCTCCGGCAGGTGGGCGCTGGGGAAGAACGGCAGTCCGAACCGCGCCGCCCGGCGCGCCGCGGCGCGCGAGCTGCCGCCGACGATCAGCAGCGGGTGCGGGGAGCTGTGGGGGCGGGGTGTGACGCGCACGGTCCGGCCGCGGAAGACGAAGGGCTCACCGGTCCAGGCCTTCAGGAGCGTGTCCAGCAGTTGGTCCTGGAGGGCGCCGCGCCGGTGCCAGTCGACCCCGAGGGCCGCGTACTCCTCGGGGCGGTAGCCGGTGCCCGCGACGGTGACCAGCCGTCCGCCTCCGACGTGGTCGAGCACCGCGAGGTCCTCCGCCAGCCGCAGCGGGTCGTACAGCGGCCCGATCAGGGCGGAGACGGTGACCGCGAACCTGCGGGTCGCGCCGAGGACGGCCCCCGCGAAGGTGAGCGGCGAGGGCAGCCAGCCGTCGGGGGAGCCGTGGTGCTCCTCGGTCTGGACGGTGGCGACGCCGTGCTCGTCGGCGTACGCGGCCATGTCCAGGGCCGCCCGGTAGCGGTGGCCGAGCGCCCCGGGCGAGGCCGCGGGGTCGACGAGGTTGAAGCGTACGACAGTGGCGGGCATGCGCCGACGTTAGCTGACGAATCGTCAGATGAACAGAGTCGCGGACGCCCGCCGGGTGGCTCCCGGGAGGGCGGGCCGCGTGACCGATACTGGACGGGTTATGGAAACCGTCATTCTTGCCGTAGTCATCGCCCTGGTCGTGATCCTGGCGGCCGGCGGGCTGGTGGTGGGCAGCCGCCGCAGGAAGCAGCTGCCCCCCGCGCCGCCCACCGAGCAGCCGACGATCACCGCGCCTCCCGCCGAACCGCACATCGGCGACGAGGCCGAGGCCCCGCGGGACGAACCCCGCCGGACCATCGAAGAGGTCGAGCTCCCCGAGTCGGAAGACGCCTCAGCAGGCGGCGTCCTCGTCGAGGAGCGTCCGGCCGCCCCCGAGATCGAGCGGCCCGAGCCCACCGCCGGCCGTCTGGTGCGGCTGCGCTCGCGCCTCTCGCGCTCGCAGAACGCGCTCGGCAAGGGGCTGCTCACCCTGCTCTCGCGCGAGCACCTCGACGAGGACACCTGGGAGGAGGTCGAGGACACCCTGCTCACCGCGGACGTCGGTGTCGCCCCCACCCAGGAGCTGGTGGAGCGGCTGCGCACCCGGGTGAAGGTGCTCGGCACGCGCAGCCCCGCGGACCTGCGGCAGCTGCTGCGCGAGGAACTGCTCACCCTGGTCCGCACGGACCTGGACCGCACGCTCCACACGGACGGGCTGCCGAACGCGGACGGTGCCGACCAGCCGGCGGTGCTGATGGTCGTCGGCGTCAACGGCACCGGCAAGACCACCACCACCGGCAAACTCGCCCGGGTCCTGGTGGCCGACGGCCGCAGCGTCGTGCTCGGCGCCGCCGACACCTTCCGTGCCGCGGCCGCGGACCAGCTGCAGACCTGGGGCGAGCGGGTCGGCGCCCGCACCGTGCGCGGGCCCGAGGGCGGCGACCCGGCGTCGGTCGCCTTCGACGCGGTCAAGGAGGGCATCGCCGAGGGCGCGGACGTCGTGCTCATCGACACCGCCGGCCGGCTGCACACCAAGACCGGCCTGATGGACGAGCTCGGCAAGGTCAAGCGCGTCGTCGAGAAGCACGGCCCGGTGGACGAGGTCCTGCTCGTCCTGGACGCCACGACGGGCCAGAACGGCCTGGTGCAGGCCCGGGTCTTCGCCGAGGTCGTCGACATCACCGGCATCGTGCTCACCAAGCTCGACGGCACCGCCAAGGGCGGCATCGTCGTCGCCGTCCAGCGCGAGCTGGGCGTCCCGGTCAAGCTGATCGGCCTGGGTGAGGGAGCGGACGACCTCGCGCCGTTCGAGCCCGAGGCCTTCGTGGACGCGCTGATCGGCTCGTAGCCGGCGGCATCCGCGGACGGGCAGCGGAGCAACGGACAAGGGGCGCACTCCCGGGAGTGCGCCCCTTCTCCGTTGCTCACGCGTAGGCGCGGTCCCGGTGGCAGACGTACGCCAGCGTGCCGAGCAGCAGCCGGGCCTCCGGGGGCTGGCGGGCGGCGTCCAGCGCCGGCGGCCGCAGCCAGCGGACCGGGCCGAGGCCGCCGAGGTCGGAGGGGGGAGCGGTCACATGGTCGCCCGGCCCGAGGCAGCGCAGGTCGAGGTCGGCGTCGTCCCAGCCCATGCGGTACAGCAGATGCGGGAGCTCGGCTGCGGCACCCGGCGCGACGAAGAACTGCGCCCGGCCGTCCGGGGTGGCGACGACCGGGCCGAGACGCAGCCCCATCCGCTCCAGGCGCACCAGAGCGCGCACGCCGGATCGTTCCGCCACGTCGATCACGTCGAAGGTGCGCCCCACGGGAAGCATCAGCGCCGCGCCCGGCACGCGCTCCCAGGCGGCCGCGGCCTCCTCGAGGGTCGCCCCGGCCGGCACCTCGCCGGCGAACTCCAGCGGGTGGGCGCCCGGCGTCCCGCACCCCGGGTCGCCGCAGGAGCACTGCCCGCCCCCGCGCGTGGCGCGCGCACCCGGCGCCACCGCCCATCCGCACAACCCGGTGTACTCCGCCACGGTGGTGCACGCCGAGGCGTGCGTCCGGCGGCGCGCGCCGGAGCGGATGTGTCGCATCTCCCGCATGCTGCCGATCGTGAAGCCCATGACACCCCCAACGGGTCGCAGTTGCCGATGGTTACGCCCGTGCCTGATCGGCATGTGTCAAGTGAATCGCTCCGCGTCCACATGTAGTTCATTCGAAGGGGTGGCGAATGGTGGCGTTTTCGCTGGAGGCATCGCCGGATGGGTGATCGTAGGATTACTTTCGGTTTGCAAGCCCCGGAAGTGTGCGGGCCGGCGGGTATGCCGGAGGCAAGACTCGTAGGACACTGAGGCACATGGGGGCCAGGCAGGCAACAGCCCTCATCCCCGGTGGTGTTGGGCGACGGAATGGGGGCGTCACGGTGGGCGGCACACAGGACAAGCAGCCCAACGCGCAGTTGACCTCTTGGTTTGTGCGCAGTGGCTGGTCCAAGGGCGAACTCGCCCGCCAGGTGAACCGCAGAGCTCGCCAGATGGGGGCGCTGCACGTCAGCACGGACACCTCGCGGGTGCGCCGCTGGCTGGACGGCGAGCAGCCGCGGGAACCGATCCCGCGCATCCTGTCCGAGCTGTTCTCCGAACGCTTCGGCACCGTCGTCCCGGTGGAGGACCTGGGGCTGCGTCCCGCCCACCAGCCGCCCGCCTCGACCGGAGTGGACCTGCCGTGGGCGGGGCCGCAGACGGTCCAGATGATCAACGAGTTCTCCCGCAGCGACCTGATGCTCGGCCGCCGCGGCTTCCTCGGGACCTCCCTGGCGCTGGCCGCCGGCCCCGCCCTCGTCGAGCCGATGCAGCGCTGGCTGGTGCCCACCCCCGCCTCCGGCGCCGACGTCCCGCCGCCGCGCGACTCCCGCGCCAGGGCCCGGCTCTCCGAGCCCGAACTGGAGCTGCTGGAGGCCACCACGGTGATGTTCCGGCAGTGGGACAACCAGTGCGGCGGCGGCCTGCGCCGCAAGGCGGTGGTGGGCCAGCTGCACGAGGTCACCGACCTGCTCCAGGAGTCCCATCCGCAGTCCGTCGCCAAGCGGCTCTACCGCGTCACCGCCGAGCTCGCGGCGCTCGCCGGCTGGATGTCGTACGACGTCGGCCTGCACCCCACCGCGCAGAAGTACCTGGTCCTGGCCCTGCACGCGGCCAAGGAGGCCGACGACCGCCCGCTGGGCGCCTTCGTCCTGTCCAGCATGAGCCGCCAGATGATCCACCTGGACCGCCCCGACGACGCACTGGAACTCATCCACCTGGCGCAGTACGGCAGCAGGGACAGCGCGAGCGCCACCACCCAGGCGATGCTGTACGCGATGGAGGCCCGCGCCTACGCCAACATGGGGCAGGTCAGCAAGTGCCACCGCGCCGTGCGGATGGCGGAGGACTCCTACACCGACTCCCGGCCCGCCGAGGATCCGGACTGGATCGGCTTCTTCAACGAGGCCGAGCTCAACGCCGAGAACGCCCACTCCTACCGGGACCTGGCCTACGTGGCCGGCCGCAGCCCCACGTACGCCTCACTGGCCCACCCGGTGATGCAGCGGGCCGTCGACCTCTTCGCGCGGGACAGCGTCCACCAGCGCGCCTACGCCCTCAACCTGATCGGCATGGCCACCGTGCACCTGCTGCAGCGCAGCCCGGAGGAGGCAGCGGGCCTCACCGTCCAGGCGATCGACGTCGCCAAGCACGTGCGCTCCGAGCGGGTGAACACCCGTATCCGCAAGACCGCCGACAGCGCCCTGCGCGACTTCGGCCAGGTCGCCGAGGTCGCCCAGCTCAGCGAGCGCCTCGCCGCCGACCTCCCCGAGGTCGCCGAGACCGCCTGAACCGGCGGTCCGCCCCTCACCCCGGCCGCGGCCGGCCATCCCGACAGCCCGACTCGGCTCCCCCATGCCAGGTCAACCGGGTGGCTCGCCGCGGCCGGTCCTCGTTCACCGGCGCGCCCCTTCGACGGCGTGGCGAGGTTTGTACACCCCGGCCCGCGCGGCACGTATACAGCTCGGCGGCCCGTCCGAGGGGTCGCGGCGTCATGACGGCGGCGTCATGGCGGCGCCCGCTGGGGCGGCGGTTCATCGCGACGTAACACGGACGACTTCTTCGTCACGGTGACGAAACACCCGATGGCGTCGACGGAAACCCGGCTGGGACAACCTCATGGCGAAAACCGGCCCACCGAGCCCGCATCCCGCACGGGCCGTTCGGATGACGAGGAGACGCCGATGGCAGCAGGCTTTTTGACGCTTGCCGCAGACACGCCCACGCTCGACAGCGGTAGCACGGCGTTCATGCTGCTGAGCGCGGCACTGGTGCTCGTGATGACCCCCGGCCTGGCCTTCTTCTACGGGGGCATGGTCCGGGTCAAGAGCGTCCTGAACATGCTGATGATGAGCTTCATCGCCATCGGCATCGTCACGGTGCTCTGGACGCTCTACGGCTTCAGCGTCGCGTTCGACTCCGGGAACGCCTTCTTCGGCGGCTTCGAGTGGGCCGGCATGCGCAACATCGGGATCGCCCAGCTGTGGGACGGCTACACCATCCCGGTGTACGTCTTCGCCGTCTTCCAGCTGATGTTCGCGATCATCACACCCGCCCTGATCAGCGGTGCCCTGGCGGACCGGGTGAAGTTCACCGCCTGGTCGCTCTTCGTGGCCCTGTGGGCGACGGTCGTGTACTTCCCGGTCGCCCACATGGTCTGGGCGTCCGACGGCTTCCTGTTCACCCGCGGCGTGATCGACTTCGCCGGCGGAACCGCGGTGCACATCAACGCCGGTGCCGCGGCGCTCGGCGTGATCCTCGTCATCCGCAAGCGCGTGGGCTTCAAGAAGGACCCGTTCCGGCCGCACAACCTGCCGCTGGTCATGCTCGGCGCCGGTCTGCTGTGGTTCGGCTGGTTCGGCTTCAACGCCGGCTCCTGGCTCGCCTCCGACGGCGTCGCGGCCGTGGCCTTCACCAACACCCAGGTCGCCACCGCCTCCGCGATGCTCGGCTGGCTCGCCTACGAGAAGATCAAGCACGGCTCCTTCACCACCCTGGGCGCCGCCTCCGGCGCCGTCGCCGGCCTGGTCGCCATCACCCCGGCCTGCGGATCGGTCAGCCCGCTCGGTGCCATCGCCGTCGGTGTCATCGCCGGTGTGGGCTGCGCCGCCGCGGTCGGCCTGAAGTACCGGTTCGGCTTCGACGACTCCCTCGACGTGGTCGGCGTCCACATGGTCGGCGGCATCATCGGCTCGCTGCTCATCGGCTTCTTCGCCACCGGCGGGGTCGGCCAGACGGCCAAGGGCGTGTTCTACGGCGGCGGCTTCGACCAGCTGTGGAAGCAGTTCCTCGGCGTCGGTGTGGTCCTGGCCTACTCGCTGGTCGCGTCGGCGATCCTTGCCAAGCTCATCGACCTGGTGATCGGATTCACCGTCAGCGAGGACACCGAGGTCGCGGGCATCGACCAGGCCGAGCACGCGGAGACCGGCTACGACTTCGCGGGCGTGGCCGGCGCGGTCCGCTCCGCCCTCTCCTCCCTGGACAGCAGCAGTGGCACCGGCACCCAGGTGACCGACGCCCCGTCGAAGAAGGTGGACGCGTGAAGCTCATCACCGCGGTCGTGAAGCCGCACCGGCTGGACGAGATCAAGGAGGCCCTGCAGGCCTTCGGCGTCCAGGGTCTGACGGTCACCGAGGCCAGCGGCTACGGCCGCCAGCGGGGTCACACCGAGGTGTACCGCGGCGCCGAGTACACCGTCGACCTCGTGCCCAAGATCCGCATCGAGGTGCTCGTCGAGGACGGCGACGCCGACCAGTTGATCGACGTCATCGTCAAGGCGGCCCGCACCGGCAAGATCGGTGACGGCAAGGTCTGGAGCATCCCGGTCGAGACCGCCGTACGGGTCCGGACCGGGGAGCGCGGCCCGGACGCACTCTGAGGACGCGGGGGCGCGGCCGGGACACCGGCCGCGCCCCTTCGCGCCACCGAAACCGAGCAGTTCCACCGCACGGCCTGCGACTGGAGACAGTGTGACGGAGAACGTCGACGCGAAAGCCCACGACGGACACGCCCCTGCAGGCTATGCGGCGGCCCGGCTGGCCCTCCTGAACGGCGAGGGGCCGTCCGGGCCGCCGCGGCGCAAGGCGCTGGCCGTCCTCACCGACACATGGCTGGCCGACCTCGCCCGCGGCGCGGCCGACCGGACCGCGACCAGGGGCTGGTCACTGGTCGCCGTCGGCGGCTACGGCAGGGGCGAGCTCTCCCCGCGCAGCGATCTCGACCTGCTGCTGCTCCACGACGGCTCCGCCGGGGCCGCGGACGTCGCCGGCCTCGCCGACGGGATCTGGTACCCGGTCTGGGACCTGGGCGTCGCCCTCGACCACTCCGTGCGCACCCCGGCCGAGGCCCTCAAGACCGCCGCCGAGGACCTCAAGGTCCAGCTCGGCCTCCTCGACGCCCGCCACATCGCCGGGGACACCGCCCTCACCGCGTCGCTGCGCACCGCCGTCCTCGCCGACTGGCGCAACCAGGCCCCCAAGCGCCTCCCGGCGCTCCACGAGCTGTGCCTGGAACGCGCCGAACGCCACGGCGAGCTCTCGTACCTGCTGGAGCCGGACCTCAAGGAGGCCCGCGGCGGACTGCGCGACGCCACCGCCCTGCGCGCCGTCGCCGCCTCCTGGCTCGCCGACGCGCCCCGCGAGGGCCTGGAGGACGCCCGCACCAGGCTGCTCGACGCCCGGGACGCCCTCCACCTGGTGACCGGCCGCGCCACCGACCGGCTGGCCCTTCAGGAGCAGGACCAGGTGGCCGGCGCACTCGGCCTGCTGGACGCCGACGCGCTGCTGCGCCAGGTGTACGAGGCCGCCCGGACCGTCGGCTACGCCTTCGACGTCACCTGGCGCGAGGTCGGCCGGGTCCTGCGTTCCCGCCAGTCGCGGCCCCGCAGGCGCGGGCTGCTCGGCCGCTCCCGTCCCGAGCAGGGCAACCCGCCCGAGCGCACCCCGCTCGCCGAGGGCGTCGTGGAGCACGAGGGCGAGGCCGTCCTCGCGCTCACGGCCAGGCCCGAGCGCGACCCGGTGCTGCCGCTGCGCGCAGCGGCGGCAGCGGCCGAGCACGGCGTACCGCTGTCGCTGCACGCGGTCCGACGGCTGGGCGTGGCCCAGGCGACCCGGCCGCTGCCGGTGCCGTGGCCCGCCGAGGCCCGCGAACAGCTCGTCACGCTGCTGGGCGCGGGGGAGTCCACGGTGCCGGTGTGGGAGGCACTGGAGGCCGAGGGCATGATCACCCGGCTGCTCCCCGACTGGGAGCGGGTCCGCTGCCGCCCGCAGCGCAACGCCGTGCACATCTGGACCGTCGACCGGCACCTCGTCGAGTGCGCCGTGCGCGCCTCGCGCCTGACCCGCCGGGTCGGCCGTCCCGACCTCCTGCTCATCGCCGCCCTGCTGCACGACATCGGCAAGGGCTGGCCCGGTGACCACTCCGAGGCCGGCGAGGTCATCGCCCGCGACGTCGCGGCCCGCTTCGGCTTCGGCCGCGCCGACGTGGAGACGCTGGCCCTGCTCGTCCGCCACCACCTGCTGCTGATCGAGACCGCGACCCGGCGCGACCTGGACGACCCCGCCACCGTGCAGAGCGTCGCCGACGCCGTCCGCGACCCCGAGACGCTGGAACTGCTGCACGCGCTGACCGAGGCGGACGCCCTTGCCACCGGTCCCGCGGCCTGGAGCGCGTGGCGGTCCTCACTCGTCGGCGACCTGGTCAAGCGGGTCGCCGCCGTCCTGGCGAGCGGGGCGGTGCCCGAGCCGGCCGACCCCGAGCCCACCGCCGAGGAGGAGCGCCTGGCCGTCGAGGCGGCGCGCACCGGGGGCCCTGTCATCGCGCTGCGCGCCCACGCCGAACCCGACCCCGACGGGACGGCCACGCGGACCGCCGACGACGAACCCGAGCCCGTCGGGGTGGAGCTGCTGCTCGCCGTTCCCGACCGCCCAGGGCTGCTCGCCGCGGCGGCGGGCGTGCTCGCCCTGCACCGGCTGACCGTCCGCGCCGCCGACCTGCGCACGGTCGACCCCATCGGCGACGGCCCGGTGACCCTCCTGCGCTGGCGGGTGGCCGCCCAGTACGGCTCGCTGCCCGAGGCGGCACGGCTGCGCAACGACTTCGCCCGGGCCTTCGCGGGCTCCCTCGACATCGAGTCGCGGCTGGCGGAGCGCGAGTCCGCCCATCCCCGCCGCCGCGGGGTCACGTCCCCGCCGCCCCGGGTCACCGTCGCCCCCGGCAGCTCCACCGCCGCCACCGTCATCGAGGTCCGCGCCCACGACGCCCCGGGGCTGCTGCACCGCATCGGCAGGGCCCTGGAGGCCACCGGCGTGAACGTCCGGTCCGCCCGCATCAGTACGCTCGGCGCCAACGCGGTGGACGCGTTCTACGTCACCGACACCGCCGGCGCTCCGCTCCCCGACGTACGCGCGGCCGAGGTCGCCGACCAGGTGGAGCGGGCCCTGCGCTGACGCGGTGGAGACCATTCACGGGCCGGGCGGATACCCTTGAGGACGACCTATCACCCGCCCCCGACCTGAGGATCCGCGACCGACGTGTTCGACACCCTTTCCGACCGCCTCGCAGCGACGTTCAAGAACCTCCGGGGCAAGGGCCGCCTCTCCGAGGCGGACATCGACGCCACGGCGCGCGAGATCCGTATCGCGCTGCTGGAGGCGGATGTCGCGCTGCCGGTGGTCCGTGCCTTCATCAAGCAGGTCAAGGAGCGGGCGAGCGGGGCCGAGGTGTCCCAGGCCCTCAACCCCGCCCAGCAGGTCATCAAGATCGTCAACGACGAGCTGATCGGCATCCTCGGCGGTGAGACCCGCCGGCTGCGCTTCGCCAAGCAGCCGCCGACCGTCATCATGCTCGCCGGTCTGCAGGGCGCCGGCAAGACGACCCTGGCGGGCAAGCTCGGCCGCTGGCTGGCGAGCCAGGGCCACGCCCCGCTGCTGGTCGCCGCCGACCTCCAGCGCCCCAACGCCGTCAACCAGCTCCAGGTCGTCGCGGAGCGGGCGGGCGTCGCGGTCTACGCGCCGGAGCCCGGCAACGGCGTGGGCGACCCGGTCCAGGTCGCCAAGGACTCCCTCGAGCACGCCCGCACCAAGCAGTACGACGTCGTGGTCGTCGACACCGCCGGCCGCCTCGGTATCGACGCCGAGATGATGCAGCAGGCCGCGGACATCCGTGACGCCGTGCGGCCCGACGAGATCCTCTTCGTCGTCGACGCCATGATCGGCCAGGACGCGGTCAACACCGCCGAGGCCTTCCGCGACGGCGTCGGCTTCGACGGCGTCGTGCTCTCCAAGCTCGACGGCGACGCCCGCGGTGGTGCCGCGCTCTCCATCGCGCACGTCACCGGCCGCCAGATCATGTTCGCCTCCAACGGCGAGAAGCTGGACGACTTCGACGCCTTCCACCCCGACCGGATGGCCTCGCGCATCCTGGGCATGGGTGACGTCCTCAGCCTGATCGAGAAGGCCGAGCAGACCTTCAGCCAGGCCGAGGCCCAGAAGATGGCCGAGAAGCTGGCCAAGGGCCCCAAGGAGTTCACCCTCGACGACTTCCTCCAGCAGATGGAGCAGGTCCGCAAGATGGGCTCGATCTCCAAGCTGCTCGGCATGCTCCCGGGCATGGGCCAGATCAAGGACCAGATCAACAACCTCGACGAGCGCGACGTGGACCGCACGGCCGCGATCATCAAGTCGATGACCCCGGGCGAGCGCCACGACCCCACGATCATCAACGGCTCCCGCCGCGCCCGCATCGCGCGCGGTTCCGGTGTGGACGTCAGCGCCGTGAAGAGCCTGGTGGAGCGGTTCTTCGAGGCCCGCAAGATGATGTCGCGGATGGCCCAGGGCGGCATCCCCGGGATGCCCGGCATGCCGGGCCTGGGCGGCGGCGCCCGCCAGAAGAAGCAGCAGAAGAAGGCCAAGGGCAAGCGCCAGAGCGGCAACCCGCTCAAGCGCGCCGAGCAGGAGAAGGCCGATGCCGCCCGCCGGGAGCAGCAGGCCGGAGGCGCCTTCGGGATGCCGGCGGCCCAGGAGGGCCAGAACTTCGAACTGCCCGACGAGTTCAAGAAGTTCATGGGCTGATCCGGTCCCGTTTCCGTACGGCGGCGGCGCTTCCCGGGAGGGAGGAGCCGCCGCCGCGCGTGCATCATGGACCCATGCGCGTACACATCCGTGCCCCGGAGCCGGCCGACGCTCCCGCGTACCGGCAGGCGGTGCTGCGTTCCGCCGAGCACGTCGGCCGGTGGAACCCGGTCGAACCGGACGGGCTGCCCGAACTGCTGCGGCGCCAGGGGCCCGTGCTGCGGACGTTCCTGATCCTCGACGAGGACACCGGCGGGATCGTCGGCAAGTGCAACGTGGCCAACATCGTCATGGGGCGCTTCCGCAACGCCAGCCTGGGCTACGACAGCTATGTGCCCTTCGCCGGGACCGGACGGATGAGCGAGGGCCTGCGGCTGGTCGTCGACCGCTGCTTCGCCCGCGAGCCGCAGGGACTGGGCCTGCACCGGCTGGAGATCAACGTGCAGCCGGAGAACGAACGGTCCGTCGCCATGGCCAGAAGACTCGGCTTCCGGCACGAGGGCTTCACCCCCCGCATGCTCTACCTGAACGACGCCTGGCGCGACCACGAGCGCTTCGCGCTCACCGTCGAGGAGTGGCCCGGGGCCTGAGGGGCGCCGGAGCGGCGCTGTCCTTATGGTCGGGGTATGGGCAATCCCGTACCGCCCCGGCAGAATCCGGACGACCCATGGCGGACGGAGGGCGCGCCGCCCTCCTCGCCCACCCGGCGACGGCGCCGCATGGGCGGCTGGGGCGGCATGATCCTGACGGCGCTCGTCGTCTTCCTCATCACCGACCTGGTGCTCTCGCTCTTCACCGGGTCCCGGCCGACCACGATCTCGTACACCGAATTCGGCCGGCAGCTCGCCGCGGACAACATCTCGAAGATCTACTCCAAGGGCGACTCCATCGAGGGGCAGCTCAAGCGGAAGCAGGACGTGCCCGGGGCGGACGAGGGCACGTTCATGCAGTTCAAGACCCAGCGGCCGGTCTTCGCCGACGACGACCTGTGGGCGACCCTGACGAGGAACAAGGTCACCGTCACCGCCGAACCCGTCGTCCAGCAGCGCGGACTGCTCTACAACCTGCTGCTCTCGCTCGCGCCGGTGCTGCTGCTGGTCGTGCTGTGGCTCTACGTCTCCCGCCGGATGAGCAAGCTCGCGGGCGGGCTCGGCGGCCTGGGCGGCATCGGCCGCAGGGCCCCGCCGCGGCCGGTCGTCCCCGAGCTGGGCCGCCGTACCACCTTCGCCGACGTGGCGGGCATCGACGAGGTCGAGGCCGAGCTCAACGAGGTCGTCGACTTCCTCAAGCGCCCGCAGGCCTACCGGGCGCTGGGGGCGCGGATGCCACGCGGCGTGCTGCTGGCCGGACCACCCGGCACCGGCAAGACGCTGCTCGCCCGGGCCGTGGCCGGCGAGGCCGACGTGCCGTTCTTCTCCGCCTCCGCCTCCGAGTTCATCGAGATGATCGTGGGCGTCGGCGCCGGGCGGGTGCGCGAGCTGTTCGCCGAGGCCCGCAAGGTCGCCCCGGCGATCATCTTCATCGACGAGATCGACACCATCGGGCGCGCCCGCGGCGCCGCGGGCGGCATCGGCGGCCACGACGAGCGGGAGCAGACCCTCAACCAGATCCTCACCGAGATGGACGGCTTCTCCGGCTCCGAGGGCGTCGTCGTCATCGCCGCCACCAACCGGCCCGACGTCCTGGACCCGGCCCTGACCAGGCCCGGCCGCTTCGACCGCGTCGTCCACGTCAGCCCGCCCGACCGTACGGGCCGCGAGGCCATCCTCGGCATCCACCTGCGCCAGGTCCCCCTGGAGAGCGGCATCGACCTGACCACCGTGGCCCGTGCCACGCCCGGGATGACGGGCGCGGAACTGGCCAACCTCGCCAACGAGGCGGCGCTGCTCGCCGTCAAGCGCGGGAAGTCCGCCGTCGGGCAGGGCGAGCTCTCCGACGCACTCGAGAAGGTGCAGCTGGGCGCGGCACGCCCACTCGTCATACCCGCCGAGGAGCGCCGCCGCACCGCCTACCACGAGTCCGGGCACGCCCTGCTCGGCATGCTGCACCCGGGCGCCGACCCCGTACGCAAGATCACCATCGTGCCGCGCGGCCGCGCTCTCGGCGTCACCCTCTCCACCCCCGACTCCGACCACTACGCGTACACCGAGGAGTACCTGCGCGGCCGGATCATCGGCGCGCTCGGCGGCATGGCCGCCGAGCACGTCGTCTTCGGGGTGGTCACCACCGGCGCCGAGAACGACCTGGAGCAGGTCACCAACGTCGTCCGGGGCATGGTCGGCCGCTGGGGCATGAGCGAGAAGGTCGGCCCGCTCTCCGCGATCCCGGCCGACTCCCAGCAGCCCTACGGACTGTCCGCCGCCCCCGCCACCCTCGACGTGATCGACGCCGAGATGCGCCGGATCGTCGACGAGTGCTACGGGACGGCGTGCCGGCTGCTGAGCCGGCACCGCGAGCAACTGGACGCCCTCGCGGAGCGGCTGCTGGAGGCGGAGACGCTGGAGGAGGGCGAGGCCTACGAGGCGGCGGGCATCCCGCGGCTCGCGAAGGCCGCCGAGTGACCGCCGTGTGATCGCGGCCGCGTGCGCGCGGGGACGTCCCGGCTACACCCGGGCCACCAGGTACCGGAACACGTTCTCCATCCGGACCGTGCCGTCGGCGCGCCGGTACGCGTGCAGCGCCTCGCGCAGTTCCTTGCGCACCTGGTCCTCGTCCGTGGCCGCCACGGCCGCGTCGAAGAGCCCGGTCGACACCAGGCCGCGTACCGCGCTGTCCATGTCGGGGTAGCCGAAGGGGCAGGACACCCGTCCCGAGCCGTCCGGGCGCAGCCCCGCGTCCCGCGCCAGGTCCTCCAGATCGTCCCGGCCGCTGAGCCGGACCGCGGCCGCCGCGGCGGCGGTGGCGTCGCGCGGTTCGGCCAGCCGGGCCGCGACCCGCAGCACCCGCCCGGTGGCGCAGCGCTCGGGCGGCCCCCAGCCGGCCAGCACGACCGGGCCGCCCCGCTCCGCCAGGCCCGCCGCGGCCCTGAGCGCCGGGACCAGCTCACCGCGCGCCGTCCCCGGATCGAGGGCGGTCACCACCGTGAACGGCGCCCCCTCCGTGCCGGACACATCCTGCGGGCCGCCCGGCACGAGCCGGGTGCGCCCGTCCGACCGTACCGGCGTGCCCCACTGCGGCTCGGGCAGCAGCCGCTGCCGGGCCAGCGCGAGCCGCCGTTCGTCCGGATCGCATCCCGTGACCGCCGCGCCCCGGGCCGAGGCCATCAGCAGCGCGAGTCCCGATCCGCACCCGATGCCGAGCAGCCGGGTGCGGGGGCCGACCTCCAATCGCTCGTGCACCGCCTCGTAGAGCGGTACGAGCATCCGCTCCTGGATCTCCGCCCAGTCACGCGCCCTGCCGTCGGTCCGGTGTGTTCGTGGGTGCCGTGCGAGCGTAGGTGTCATCGAGCGCCCCAATCAGCCGCGTCCGCTGTCTCGCCGAAAGCCTTCCTCGTACGCCCCCCGGTTACGCCGCGCACCGTCGCCGTCACGCCGCGCATGCCCCCGGAGCCAGCCAACTCCCCTTCCGGGCCGTAGTCCAGAGGTTTGAAGGTGAGGATCGGGCCGATTCCCCGACCCCGCCGATTCACGTCCGGCGCCGCTGTCCCCGTACCATCTGCGGCATGGCAAAGGCTCCCGTACTCACACCCCAGGCGGACGACTTCCCGCGCTGGTACCAGGACCTGATCAACAAGGCCGAGCTGGCCGACAACGGCCCGGTGCGCGGCACCATGGTCATCCGGCCGTACGGGTACTCGCTGTGGGAGCGGATGCAGCAGGAGATGGACGCGCGGATCAAGGAGGCGGGCGCCCAGAACGCGTACTTCCCGCTCTTCATCCCGCAGTCCTACCTGACCCGGGAGGCCGAGCACGTCGAGGGCTTCGCGCCGGAGCTGGCCGTGGTCACCCACGGCGGCGGCAAGGAGCTGGAGGAGCCGGTCGTCGTCCGGCCCACCTCCGAGACGATCATCAACGAATACTTCTCCAAGTGGGTGCAGAGCTACCGCGACCTGCCGCTGCTCATCAACCAGTGGGCCAACGTGGTCCGTTGGGAGATGCGCTCGCGGCTCTTCCTCCGCACGAGTGAGTTCCTGTGGCAGGAGGGCCACACCGCGCACGCCACCTACGAGGACGCCCGTGAGTACGCCGCGATGATCCACCGCGACGTGTACGGCGACTTCATGACCGAGGTCCTCGCAATCGACGTCGTCCTCGGCCGCAAGACCGCCCGCGAGCGCTTCGCCGGCGCCATCAACACCCTCACCCTCGAGGGCATGATGGGCGACGGCAAGGCGCTCCAGCTGGGCACCAGCCACGAGCTGGGCACCAACTTCGCCAAGGCCTTCAACACCTCCTACCTCTCGAAGGAGGGGCAGCAGGAGCTGGTCTGGCAGACCTCCTGGGGTGTGTCGACCCGCATGGTCGGCGGCCTGATCATGTCGCACGGCGACGACAACGGACTGCGTGTGCCGCCGCGGCTGGCCCCGGTCCAGGCCGTCGTCCTGGCGATCAAGGGCGACGACGCGGTCGTCGCCAAGGTCCGCGAGATCGGTGACCGGCTCAAGGCCGCGGGCATTCGCGTCCAGGTCGACGTGCGCACCGACACCCCCTTCGGCCGGCGCGCCGTGGACTGGGAGCTCAAGGGCGTCCCCGTCCGCGTCGAGGTCGGCCCGCGCGACCTGGAGAACGGCACCGCGATGCTCGCCCGCCGCATCCCCGGGGGCAAGGAGCCGGTGGCGATCGACGAGCTGGCCGCGCTGCTGCCCAAGGTGCTGGAGGAGGACCAGGCCACCCTGCTGCGCCAGTCCCGCGAGCGCCGCGAGTCCCGCACCGTGGACGTCAGGACGATCGCCGAGGCCGCCGAGGCCGCGGCCACCGGCTGGGGCCGCATCCCGTGGGCGGACCTGGGCCCGGAGGGCGAGGCCAAGCTGGCCGAGCAGGGCGTGTCCGTGCGCTGCCTCCTCACCGAGGACGGCGCTGTTCCGGAAGCGGACGACGCGCCGGGTACCGTCGCGCTCGTCGCGCGGGCATACTGACCGTCAACTGACTGAAAAGCGACGTACGTAATCGGAAGTACGTCCATGCTTGAGGCGGGTGCGTGACTTCTCCACTGTCCTCCGCACCCGCCCTCAGCCGTACGCATCATCCGGAACTGACTAGTACGTGCAAAATATTTGGGATGGCCCGGTATCGGAACACAGGGCGCCCCCGGCTCGTTGTCACGACGTGAGCACGACACCACCAGTCCTCGCCGCCGAGCTGGCAGTCGCATGGGCCGACATTCAACGGCACCATCCCGAACTGCCCGACCTGGCCGCCCCCGAGTCCCTGATCGGAGAGTCCTCGTCCGCGTGCGGCACGGAGCTCTCCTTCGAGCGCCTGCTGCACGAGGCCGTCCACGGAGTCGCCGCCGCACGCGGCGTCCGGGACACCTCGCGGGCAGGTCGCTACCACAACCGTCGATTCCTGGCCATCGCCGACGAGCTCGGCCTGGACCACTCCGAGGAGCCGCACCCCAGCAGCGGCTTCTCCCTGGTCCAGATGCGCCCGGACACCAAGAAGCGCTACCGGGCGACGATCGACCGCCTGCAGCGCGCGCTCAGAGCGCACACCGCGGCGACCGCCGCCGACACCGCCCGCAGTTTCCGCGGGCCCGCCGCCCGGCACGGGTCCTCGGGCGGAGGCGTACGGGTGAAGGCGGTCTGCGACTGCGGACGCAACGTCCGGGTCGTGCCGTCCGTGCTCGCGCAGGCGCCGATCGTCTGCGGGGCGTGCGGTACGCCGTTCCGGATTCCGGAGGCCGCGGCGGTCGCGTGAGCGCCCGCCGCGGCACGGGGGCGGTGCCGTACGGGGGGCAGCGCCGGTGGGGTCACCGGCGTGCGGTGGCATGCCCGCCGTATGGCAGAATGGTCAGCTGAGCACTCGGCAGCCGTGCAGGACCCCTCTCTCCTTCGGCTGACGCGTCCGTCGGGCAAACCGGCTCCACAACCCCACGTGGTGGTCTGTTCTGCCCAACCACGTCAACACCAGGAGAACCCACTCCCGTGGCAGTCAAGATCAAGCTGAAGCGTCTGGGCAAGATCCGTTCGCCTCACTACCGCATCGTCGTCGCCGACTCCCGTACCCGCCGTGACGGCCGGGCCATCGAGGAGATCGGTCTGTACCACCCGGTCCAGAACCCGTCGCGCATCGAGGTCAACGCCGATCGTGTCGCGTACTGGCTGGGTGTCGGCGCGCAGCCGACCGAGCCCGTGCTCGCCATCCTGAAGAAGACCGGCGACTGGCAGAAGTTCAAGGGCGAGCCGGCCCCGGCCCCGCTCCTGGTCGCCGAGCCCAAGGCCGACAAGCGCGCCCTCTTCGAGGCCGCCGCCAAGGACGCCGGTGACGAGCCCAAGGGTGAGGCCATCACCCAGAAGGCCAAGAAGTCCGACAAGAAGGACGAGGCCGCCGAGGCGGCCGAGTCGACCGAGGCCTGATCGTGCTCGAGGAGGCCCTCGAGCACCTGGTCAAGGGCATCGTCGACAATCCCGACGAGGTGCAGGTCGCCGCGCGCACCCTGCGTCGCGGGAAGGTCCTCGAGGTCCGGGTGCACCCCGACGACCTCGGCAAGGTGATCGGCCGCAACGGCCGCACCGCCCGCGCCCTGCGCACCGTCGTGGGCGCGATCGGCGGACGGGGTGTGCGCGTCGACCTCGTCGACGTGGACAACGTCCGCTGAGGTACGCAGCACCGGCACGGGCCGGGGGTGGCACTTGGGCCGCCCCCGGCCCGTGGCCTTATCCGACACGTGAGCACAGGAGCGCGAACAAGTGCAGCTGGTAGTGGGACGCATCGGCCGCGCCCATGGCATCAAGGGCGAGGTCTCGGTGGAGGTGCGCACCGACGAGCCCGAACTGCGGCTCGCCCCGGGCGCCGTGCTCGTCACGGACCCGGCCTCGGCCGGCCCGCTCACCGTCGAGACCGGCCGGGTGCACAGCGGCCGGCTGATGCTGCGCTTCGCGGGCGTCAAGGACCGCACCGGCGCCGAGGCGCTGCGCAACGTCCTGCTCATCGCCGACGTCGACCCGGACGAGACGCCGGAGGACCCCGAGGAGTTCTACGACCACCAGCTGGTCGACCTCGACGTGGTCACCGTCGACGGGACCGAGGTCGGCCGGATCAAGGAGATCTCCCACCTGCCGTTCCACGACCTGCTGGTCGTCGAACGGCCGGACGGCAGCGAGGTCATGGTGCCCTTCGTCGCCGAGATCGTTCCCGAGATCGACCTGGAGGAGCAGCGGGCCGTCATCGACCCCCCGCCCGGTCTGCTGGACGAGGCCGAGGCGGAGCAGTAGGACCATGCGCATCGACGTCGTCACGATCTTCCCCGAGTACCTGGAGCCGCTGAACGTCTCCCTGGTCGGCAAGGCCCGGGAGCGAGGCCTGCTGGACGTACGCGTCCACGACCTGCGCGAGTGGACCCACGACCGGCACAACACCGTCGACGACACCCCGTACGGCGGCGGGCCCGGCATGGTCATGAAGCCCGAGCCGTGGGGCGAGGCCCTGGACGCGGTCCTGGAGTCGGGCGAGGGCTCGCCCGTGCTGGTGGTGCCCACCCCGAGCGGCCGCCCCTTCACCCAGGAGCTCGCGGTCGAGCTGTCCGGGAAGCCCTGGCTGGTCTTCACCCCGGCGCGCTACGAGGGCATCGACCGGCGGGTCATCGAGGAGTACGGCGACCGGCTCGACGTCCGCGAGGTCTCCATCGGCGACTACGTGCTGGCCGGCGGCGAGGCCCCGGTCCTGGTGATGGTCGAGGCGGTCGCCCGCCTGCTGCCCGGCGTGCTGGGCAACGCCGAGTCCCACCGCGACGACTCCTTCGCCCCCGGCGCGATGGCCGACCTGCTGGAGGGCCCGGTCTTCACCAAGCCCCCGGTCTGGCGCGACCGCGGCGTCCCGGAGGTGCTGCTCAGCGGCCACCACGGCAAGGTCGCCCGCTGGCGCCGCGACGAGGCCTTCCGCCGTACCGCGCAGAACCGTCCCGACCTGATCGAGCGCTGCGACCCGGCGGCCCTCGACAAGAAGGACCGCTCGATGCTCGCCGCACTCGGCTGGGTACTCGGCGAGGACGGGCGATTTGGGCGAGCCGCGGAGTCCGTGGAAGAATAGGCGGCTGCCGTAGTGCGTCCGGCGTGCGCCCCTGCCACAGGGGGACATGACGACCGTCCGACGGGCCGGCATTCGTATCACCACCACAATCCGCCGATGACCTGTGGCATGGGCGAAGAAAGCAGACGAACATGTCTCACCTGCTCGACACCGTCGACGCCGCGTCGCTGCGCAGCGACGTTCCGGCCTTCCGCCCGGGTGACACCGTCAACGTCCACGTCCGCGTGATCGAGGGCAACCGCTCCCGTATCCAGCAGTTCAAGGGCGTTGTCATCCGTCGCCAGGGTTCCGGCGTCCGTGAGACCTTCACGGTGCGCAAGGTCTCCTTCAGCGTCGGCGTCGAGCGCACCTTCCCGGTGCACAGCCCGATCTTCGAGAAGATCGAGCTCGTGACCCGTGGTGACGTGCGTCGGGCCAAGCTGTACTACCTCCGTGAGCTGCGCGGCAAGGCCGCGAAGATCAAGGAGAAGCGCGAGCGCTGAGCCCGCCGGGCGCAAGCGGAGCCCTATAGGCTCTGCGCTCGATGGACACAGAGGTACACCTTCCGGAGCGCGACCGCGCCGATGCCGCCGAACGGCGGGATGAGCGGTCGCGCTTCGGCGTACGTACACAGCGGTATGCGCTCCTCGTCGTGGCGGCCGCCGCCGTGGTCGCGCTGGTCAACGTGTTCGTCGCGCAGCCCTTCGAGATTCCCAGCGGTTCGATGGAGAACACCCTGCGGGCCGGGGACCGCGTGCTCGTCAACAAACTGGCGTACCGTTTCGGCGGGATGCCCGCCAGGGGCGACGTCGTGGTCTTCGACGGCGGGGGATCCTTCGTGCAGGGCTCCGGCGGGACCGACTTCGTCAAGCGCGTGGTCGGTGTCGGTGGGGACCGGGTGACCTGCTGCGACAACCGGGGCAGGATCACCGTCAACGGGCGCCCGCTGGACGAGACCTATCTTTACCCCGGCGACACACCGTCCCGGGTAGCGTTCGACATCGAGGTTCCGAAGGGGAGGCTGTGGGTGATGGGCGACCACCGTGCCGACAGTCGTGATTCCCGTGATCATCTCGGTGACCCCGGAGGGGGCACGGTTCCCGTCGACAAGGTGATCGGCCGGGCGGAGGCGACCATATGGCCGCTGGGCCGCCGCCGGTCGCTGGACGGCGCCCATGGGTAGCCGCGGCCGGGAGCACGCCGGCCAGCCGAGCCGCGCCGCGTACCTGGGCGAGGAGCCGGCCGGCCCGCGCAGGGGCGGCGGCCGGGCCGATCGACGCAAGCTGGCGCGGAAGGTCAAGCGCAGGCGGCGCCGTTCCGCGGCCAAGGAGATACCCCTGCTCATCGGGGTCGCGCTGCTGATCGCGCTGGTCCTCAAGACCTTCCTGCTGCAGGCTTTCGTCATTCCGTCGGGTTCGATGGAGCAGACGATCAGGATCGGCGACCGCGTGGTCGTCGACAAGCTCACGCCGTGGTTCGGCTCCCGTCCCCAGCGCGGCGACGTGGTGGTGTTCAAGGACCCCGGCAACTGGCTGGACGGCGAGCAGGCCCAGGCCGGCGAGGACCCGGTGGTCGTCAAGCAGGTCAAGGAGTTCTTCACCTTCATCGGGCTGCTGCCGTCGGCTGACGAGCAGGACCTGATCAAGCGGGTGGTCGCGGTCGGCGGCGACACGGTGAAGTGCTGTGACGCCCAGGGCAGGATCACCGTCAACGGGACCCCGCTGAACGAGCCCTACATCCATCCGGGGAATCCGCCGTCGGAGATCAAGTTCACGGTCAAGGTCCCGCCGAACCGGCTCTTCGTGATGGGCGACCACCGCTCCAACTCCGCGGACTCCCGCTTCCACCTCAAGGACGCCGGCGACGGCACCGTGCCCGAGAGCCTCGTGGTGGGCAGGGCCTTCGCCGTGGCCTGGCCGATGGGGCACTGGGCCGGACTGAAGGAACCGGCGACGTACTCCGGCGTCGCCGCGCCCGGGGGTTCGGGCGCGTCTGCCGCGAGGGCGGGCCCCGGGGTGGCAACATCCAACAATCGGCAAGGAATGGCCCCGCTCCCGACTCCTGCGGAACTCCCGCTCGTTATGGGGGTGGTGAGCTTGCGCCGCATATGGCGCGGGCGGCAGCGCATGGCAAGCGGAGTAGGGAGTGGATGTGGGGGACCTGGTGGTCGGCGCAAGGTCCGGACGCGAAGAGCCGGAGGATCGGGGCCCCACGTCGAGCGGTTCGTCGGGCGGTTCGTCAGGCGGCGGCGAGGCGCCGCCCGGACGGAAAGGCCCGGACGCGGGCGCGGAGGCCTCCGAAGAGGCGAGTGACACGAACGACCGTGACGGCGGCGGGGACAAGAAGCAGCAGCGTTCGTTCTGGAAGGAACTGCCCCTGCTGATCGTCATCGCTCTCGCGCTGGCCTGGTTGATCAAGACCTTCCTGCTGCAGGCGTTCTCCATTCCCTCGGCGTCGATGGAGAACACCCTCAGGATCGGCGACCGGGTACTCGTCGACAAGCTCACGCCCTGGTTCGGCTCCGAGCCCGAGCGCGGCGAGGTCGTGGTCTTCCACGACCCGGGCGGCTGGCTCGGCGAGACCGTCCCGGTGGACACCAACCCGGTGACGGGCGCGATCCAAAAGGGCCTGAGCTTCGTCGGCCTCATGCCGTCCGCGGAGGAGAAGGACCTGATCAAGCGGGTCATCGCGGTCGGTGGCGACACGGTGGAGTGCAAGGGCACCGGCCCGGTCAAGGTGAACGGCAAGGCGCTGGAGGAGCCGTACATCTACCCCGGGAACACCCCCTGTGGTGACCGCCCCTTCGGTCCGATCAAGGTCCCGCAGGGCCGCATCTGGGTCATGGGCGACCACCGGCAGGACTCCCTGGACTCCCGCTACCACCAGAACCTGCCGGGCAACGGCACGGTCTCCGTGGACGAGGTCGTCGGCCGGGCGGTCGTCGTGGCCTGGCCGATCAGCAACTGGTCCACACTGCCCGTGCCCGGCACCTTCGACCAGCCGGGCATCAACGCCGCGGCCGCGGGTCTGCCCGCCACGGCTCTGCCGGCCGCGGGCGGACTGGCCGGCGCGGTCCCGCTGGTGATGTGGCGGCGGCGCCGTCTGATCAACCGGGCCGGGTGACGGGGCTGCCCCCGGTCCGTACCCCCGGGTAGGGTGCGGACGCATGAGCACGAGCACACGCACGGGCACGCGGACGGCGACGGGGCGAGCGAGCGGGCAGGGCGGCGGACGGATCGGGCGGATAGCCTCCGGTCTGGCCGTCGCCCTCGGCTGCGTCCTCTTCCTGGGCGGTTTCGTCTGGGCGGCGCTGGTCTACCGGCCGTACACCGTCCCCACCGGATCCATGACCCCGACCGTGGACGCGGGCGACAAGATCCTCGCCCAGCGGATCGACGGCTCCGAGGTGCGACGCGGGGACATCGTGGTCTTCACCGACCCGCTCTGGGGCGACGTCCCCATGGTGAAGCGGGTGGTGGCGGTCGGTGGTGACAAGGTGGCCTGCTGCGACAAGCAGGGGCGGCTCACCGTCGACGGCAAGCCGGTCGACGAGCCGTACCGCCTGGACACCGAGGGCCCGGCCTCGCCCATGCCCTTCTCGGCCACCGTGCCGCAGGGCAACCTGTTCATGATGGGCGACAACCGGGCGACGTCGGAGGACTCCCGCCTCCGCCTCGGCGACGCCGACAACGGCTCCGTGCCGCGCGGCACGGTGTCCGCACGGGTCGACGGTGTGGCCTGGCCGTTCGGCCGCGCGGGCATGGTCGACCGGACCGGAGCCTTCGCCGCCCTGCCGGGCGAGGGGCCCTCCGCCCCCGGTCCGCTGCGCACGATGGGCGTGGCGATCGCGGCCGGCGTGGTCCTGATCTTCGCGGGTGCGGCCTACGGCCCGGTCGCGGCCCGGGCCCGGCGCAGGGCGGCGCGATAGCCATGCGACGGCGCGCGGCCCGGGTCATCCTGCTCGACCCCTCCGACCGGATCCTGCTGCTGCACGGGTACGAGCCGGAGGACCCGTCCGTCACCTGGTGGTTCACCCCGGGCGGAGGCGTCGAGGAGGGCGAGAGCCTGGAGGTCGCCGCACGCCGGGAGCTGGCGGAGGAGACCGGGATCACCACGGCCCTGCTGGGGCCTGTGCTGTGGGAGCGCTCGTGCGCCTTCGACTTCGACGGCCGGCGCTGGGAGCAGGACGAGTGGTACTACCTGGCCCGCACCGACGACGTCCGGGTGCACACGGGCGGCCTCACGGAGCTGGAGCAGCGCAGCGTGGACGGCCTGCGATGGTGGACGTGCGAGGAACTGCTCGCCTCGCATGAGACGGTGTACCCGACCAGGCTCGCCGAGCTGCTGCGCAGGCTGCTCGACGAAGGTCCCCCATTGTCCCCGATTCACCTGGGGACGGAGCGTGACTGACGCACAATGGGGGGACGTACGGCTGAAGGGGAACATGCCATGAGCGCCGAGGACCTCGAGAAGTACGAGACCGAGATGGAGCTGAAGCTCTACAGGGAGTACCGGGATGTCGTCGGCCTGTTCAAGTACGTGATCGAGACGGAGCGTCGTTTCTACCTCACCAACGACTACGAGATGCAGGTGCACTCGGTCCAGGGCGAGGTGTTCTTCGAGGTCTCCATGGCTGACGCGTGGGTGTGGGACATGTACCGGCCGGCGCGCTTCGTCAAGCAGGTGCGCGTGCTGACGTTCAAGGACGTGAACATCGAGGAGCTGAACAAGGCCGACCTCGACCTGCCCTCGGACGACTCCGGCTTCAACGGCTGAGGCGGCCGGGGCCGACGGGTTGTCCACAGGCCCCCATCAAGATCATCTCTCGGGCGCCACCTCCCTCACAGTGAGTGACGGAGGTGGTACGGATGAACGCCCGAGGAGCTTTCGGACGCTACGGCGAGGAACTGGCGGCACGGTCGCTGACCGACGCCGGGATGATCGTGCTGGAGCGGAACTGGCGGTGCCGGCACCGCGAACGCCACGGCGAGATCGACATCGTGGCGGCGGACGGGGACGCGCTCGTCGTGTGCGAGGTGAAGTCGCGCGCCGAGAAATGCGGTGAGCACCCCATGGCCGCGGTCACCCCGCGCAAGGCCGAGCGGCTGCGTCAGCTGGCCGAATGCTGGCTCGCCGACCACGGCGGGCCGCCGCCGGGCGGCGTGCGGATCGACGTGGTGGGCGTGGTGCTGCCGCCCCGGGGCGCCGCCCGCGTCGAGCACGTGCGGGGGGTGGAGTGATGGGCTTCGCCCGTACGTGTTCTGTGGCGCTGCTGGGCGTGGACGGCGTCGTCGTCGAGGTCCAGGCGGACCTGGAGGCGGGGGTGGCGACGTTCACGCTGGTGGGGCTGCCCGACAAGAGCCTCAGCGAGAGCCGTGACCGGGTCCGTGCCGCCATCGTGAACAGCGGTGAGACCTGGCCGCAGAAGAAGCTCACGGTCGGGCTCAGCCCGGCCTCCGTCCCCAAGGGCGGCAGCGGCTTCGACCTGGCGGTGGCCTGTGCCGTGCTCGCCGCGAACGACCGCGTCGACCCGCGCGACATCGCCGACCTGATGATGATCGGGGAGCTCGGGCTCGACGGCCGGGTCCGCCCGGTCCGCGGTGTGCTGCCCGCGGTCCTTGCGGCCGCGGACGCCGGGTACCGCCACGTCGTGGTGCCCGAGCGGACGGTCGCCGAGGCCTCGCTCGTTCCGGGGGTCTCCGTGCTCGGGGTCCGCAGCCTGCGGCAGCTGATCGCGCTGCTCAACGACGAGCTCGCCCCGGAGGAGGACGAGGAGCCCGCCGACGGGCGGCCCGACCCGATGCTGGCCGGCCTCACCCTGCCGGGTGTCGGCCACGGCACGGGGCTCGCCGACACCGGCACCCCGGACCTGGCCGAGGTCGCGGGGCAGGGCGCCGCCAGGACCGCCCTGGAGGTCGCGGCCGCGGGCGGCCACCACATCTACCTCAAGGGACCGCCCGGCGCGGGCAAGACGATGCTCGCCGAGCGGCTTCCCGGGCTGCTGCCGCCCCTCACCCGCCAGGAGGCGGTGGAGGTCACCGCCGTGCACTCGGTCGCCGGGATCCTGCCGCCGGGCCGGCACATGGTGGAGCAGCCGCCGTACTGCGCGCCGCACCATTCGGCGACCATGCAGTCCCTCGTCGGCGGCGGGAACGCGATGCCGCGGCCGGGCGCCGTCTCGCTCTCCCACAAAGGGGTACTTTTTCTGGACAGAACGTGTAAAACAGGTGGGCCGCTCCCTCGCGGGCCAGGACATAGAACAGGGCCCCCGCCGGATCGGCAACCGGCGGGGGCCCTGGCGTGTGGGGGCCTACAGGCTGTGTCGGCGCACGGCCGGGCCCTGGCGTTTCTTGCAGATGGTCAGGTCAGCGCACACGAGGACGCGACCGCCGGGGCCGGACCCGGTCTCGACGAGGTGAATGATCCCGTCGTTCGTGTGGTGCTGGCACCGGGCGCACGTTCCCGTGTCCCTGATCGCGCCGTCCTCGATGATCGTCACTGCGCCACCCCTCGCGCCTCGCGCCAGATGCGGAGCAGGCCGGCGCCGACGCGACAGTCGTCGTCGTGGCAGGCTGCGCACGTCTGCGCGTGGTCGATGTAGTCCCGGTACGCGGCCTGCACGCCACCCTCGGCGACGGCCAGGCGGCGGGGCAGCCGCGGTCGTTCGTCTATGGCAGCGACGGCCGTTGTCTTACGCTGTGGCATGTCGACCCCTTCTAAGGTTCGGTCGGCCAGCCCCCGGACCGTTCGCGCGGTCGCGGGGGTCTTTTCGTCACTCACGGTACATCGAGTGTGCTAGGGGTGCTAGGCGTTGTAAGCATTGCTCACTCGCGAGGGATGCGTGTCGTGCCTACCGTGTGCGGTATGGCAGAGATCGACATGGCTTCCGACGTGCCGCGATGGGTGCAGATCGCCGAGATTCTGCGGGCCCGCATCGCCGATGGCACGTACCCGGCGAGGGAGCGCGTGCCGTCGGTCCTCGCGCTGCAAGACGAATTCGGCGTCGCAACGGCGACGGCACAGAAGTCACTCAAAGCCCTTAGACCGACCGGCAAATGGATCATGTGAGGCGTCGAGTGGTGGGTCGGTCGTCCCAGCGGTAGCGACTCGTTGCTCGGCGGATCAGCATGCGGAGCGTGACGAGGGTGGCGGCGAGGTAGAGGTAGAAGTCCACGACCTTGCCGCTTCTCTCCGTGCAGCGCCGTAGCTTGCCGTAGTCGTTCATCCATGAGTGCGTGCGTTCGACCACCCAGCGTTTGCCGGCCTGGATCGGAGCCGGCACGCCCTTGCGCGCGATCTCGGCAGAGAATCCCAACTCTGCCACCAGCGCACGGGACTTGGCACTGTCGTAACCGCGGTCGAGGTTGACGTTGACCGTCATCGGCATCGCGCCGACCTGGGCTTTCGCGGCTTCCAGGGTGGGGCCGAGCAGAGGCGAGTCGTGCCGGTTGGCACCGTCGGAGACGATCCCGAGAGGGACACCGCACGCGTCGGAGGCGACGGAGCGCTTCAGCCCCTGCTTGCCCCGGTCGACCGGGGAACGTCCGGCCTTCTCGCCCCCGGAAGGAGCCTTGGTGATGCAGCCGTCAACGGAGATCTCGCTCAGCCCCAGGCCGATCATCCGGTCGTACGCCTCAAGCGCGAGGGCGTGCACCTGACCGGATATTCCCAGCTCAGCCCACTCTTTGACGCGCCGTCGGATCGTGCGGTCAGAACATCCGGGACTGGAGATCCGTTCGTATCCGGAGCCGTGGACCAGCGCGAGCACGATGTGCTCGAAGACCTTCCGGTCGGAGATCCGACGGCGGTGACAGCCGAGCGGATGGTCCGCGACGAACTCTCCCCGGACGGGCAGAAGGGCAGCGAACTGGTTCCAGAGGGGTTCAAGCAGGCAAGATGGCAGAGCGGGCACGGCGTCCTTCATGATCACTGAGCGTAGAGAACTCCATGATCACGTAGGCCCGTGCCCGTGCCGCATCCAGACCATCTCTCAGACGCACAGCGGCCACCTATTGCCGGTCGGTCTTA
>NZ_KB892132.1:0-35324 GCF_000373665.1 Streptomyces sp. BoleA5 | reverse complement strand
ACGCCGTCCTCAACCTGTGCCGCGTCAAACTCCGCGACCAGCAACGCCTGACCCACGGACCACTGGCCGAATACCCCAACGAGACCTTCACCGACGAAGTCCCCCGCTCCGGCAACGCCTCCGGCGGCGGCCAACCCGGCTGGGCGGTCAAATGCGCCCCCGGCGGCCCCAACGACTACGTCTATGTCATCGTGCAACCCGTCGGCTGGCAACCCCTGGCCCAACTCATCGGCCACCCCGAACTCGCCGACGACCCCGAATGGGCCACCCCCGAAGCCAGGCTGCCCAAACTCGCCAAAATGTTCCAGCTCATCGAGGAATGGACCACCACCCTGCCCAAATGGCAGGTCCTCGAAGAACTCAACCGCCACAACATCCCATGCGGACCCATCCTGTCCACCAAAGAGATCATCAACGACGAAAGCCTCAAGGCCAACGAGATCGTCGTCGAGGTCGACCACCCCGAACGCGGCACCTACACCACCGTCGGAAACCCCCTCAAACTCTCCGACTCACCCACCACCATCCACCGCTCACCCCTCCTCGGCGAACACAACCACGACATCTACACCACCGAACTGGGTCTCTCCGCCGAGGAGCTGACCGGGTTGCGGACCGACGGGGTGATCTGAGCGATGGCGGACACCATGCGGCGCGAGAACGTGCGGTCGCACACCACAGAGCAACCGGTGGCGGTGCCAGGCACCGTCCACCGGTGGGCCGGGGCAGCGGGGCTGCCCTGACCGAGGCACCACCCGTGACGGGACCGGGCCGCGTCAACCACGCGGTCCGGACCCGCCGCGGAGCACGAAAAGAGCACGGGGGCCGGCACGGGACGGTCTCCACGGAGACCGTCCCGTGCCGGCCCCAGCCAGGGGGCGCTGGCCAGACTCTTTCGAGGCAGGGGAATCATGACAATGGCGTCAACGACATCGACGTCCCAACGACCCGTCACCTATCGAGAGGTGACCGACCACAACGGCCGGGTGTTCCGCGTCGGCGAGACCGACCTGGACATCATGGGCCGGAAGCGCAAGTGGATGGTCATCCTGCCGTGGGTAGGCATGATGGGCATCAGCTCGGCGGAGTACGCGTTCGCGTCCGCCGAGGACACGCTCCACACCGCGCATTCGTGGAGCAGTCTGCACATCTTCTGGATGCTCGGGGTCTGGGTGTTCTTCCAGGCCGCGGTGGCCTTCCCGGCGGGCAAGCTCCGTGAGTCCGGGAAGCTGCCGGCGCGCTACGCGATGATGTGCGGCGCCCTGGGCACCTTCCTGGGCTATCTGTCGCTGGCGTACGCACCGCACGTGATCGTCGCGTACATCGGCTTCGGCATGTTCAGCGGCATGGGCGCCGGCATGGTGTACGCGACCTGCGTGAACATGGTCGGCAAGTGGTACCCGGAGCGGAAGGGGGGCAAGACCGGCTTCGTCAACGGCGGTTTCGCCTACGGCTCGGTGCCGTTCGTCTTCCTCTTCACCGGCTA
This sequence comes from Streptomyces sp. BoleA5, assembly GCF_000373665.1. Taxonomy (NCBI): domain Bacteria; kingdom Bacillati; phylum Actinomycetota; class Actinomycetes; order Kitasatosporales; family Streptomycetaceae; genus Streptomyces; species Streptomyces sp. BoleA5. The sequence continues at coordinate 33,838 of NZ_KB892132.1, read as the reverse complement.
CATGGACCTGACCAACTTCCGCTGGGTGCTGGTCTCGGTCGGTGTCTTCCTCGCGGCGACCGTCGCGGTGGCCGGCTACTTCTTCAAGGACCCGCCGAAGAACTGGTGGCCCGCCGACGTCGACCCGCTGAAGGTGCCGGACGACCCGCGGGCCCGGCGTGCCATGGAGAAGAACCCGCCGGCCGTACGGCAGTACACCCCCGCCGAGGCATGGCGGACCGGCCGGGTCGCGCTGATGTGGTTCTGCCTGCTGTGCACCTCGGGCGTGAACATCTTCGGCATCGCCTTCCAGGTCGACATCGGTGAGGAGGCGGGCTTCGCCGGCGGGATCGTGGCCACGGCCATGTCCCTGAAGGCGATCGTCAACGGCACGGGCCGCGGCGTCATCGGCTGGCTGTCCGACCGGTACGGGCGCAAGCAGTGCCTGATCTTCGTCTGCCTCGTCCTCGGTCTCGCGCAGTACGGCATCCTGTGGTCGGCGGAGATCAAGAACCTTCCGCTGTTCCTGATCTTCTCGTCCATCTCCGGGTTCGGCGGCGGCGCGATCTTCCCGATGTTCGCGGCGATGACGGCCGACTACTTCGGTGAGAACAACAACGCGTCCAACTACGGCCTGGTCTACAGCTCCAAGCTGGTCTCGGGTCTGCTCGGCTCCGGCATGGGTGCCTTCGTCGTCAGCCACTGGGGCCACAGCGGGGCGTTCACCCTCGCGGGTTCGATCTCGTTGTTCGCCGGCTTCGTCGCCCTCTTCCTCACCCCGCCGGGACGGCCGAGGAAGAAGGACATCACGCCCAACACCCAGCCCACCAGCAGGGAGGCGATCTGACGTGACCACCGGAGAGCACCCGGGGCTCCGGTACCGCACCTCGTGCCCGGCGACCGGGTGTTCCTCCCGTCCGCCGCGGCGTCCCGGGACCACCCCCGCGTCCTAGGAACGGTGCCGGTGTGACGTGGGCCCCGGCCGTGGAACTCCACGGCAGGGGCCCACGCGGCGCTCAGCCCGAGCGGTCGGCGGCGATCGCCTTGTGGTGCCGGATGACCTCTTCCACGATGAACTTCAGGAACTTCTCCGCGAAGGCCGGGTCGAGGTGCGCCTCCTCGGCCATCCGCCGCAGCCGCTCGATCTGCTCCGCCTCGCGCCCCGGATCGGCGGGCGGCATGTTGTGCGCCGCCTTCAGCTCGCCCACCTGCTGGGTGGCCTTGAAGCGCTCCGCGAGGAGGTGCACCAGGGCCGCGTCCAGGTTGTCGATGCTGCCGCGCAGGTGGCGCAGCCGCTTCAGGGCGGCCGTGTCGTCCGCGTGTCCGTCGTCCATCCGACCAGCCTAACCAGCGGGACAGCGATCAGTCGGTACGTCCCGTCGCGGCGACGGTCACACCGAGGCCGATCATCGCGAGGCCTCCCGCGCCGCCGACCAGCGAGAGGCGGCGGGGGGAACGGGCGAACCACGAACGGGCCGCGGCCGCGGCGAGGCCCATGGCGCTGTCCGAGACGAGGGCGATCGCGTTGAAGACCAGGCCGAGCAGCAGCATCTGCAGGGTGACGTGACCGGCCGCGCGGTCGACGAACTGCGGCAGCACCGCCGCGTAGAAGACCATCGTCTTGGGGTTCGAGACCCCGACCGTGAAGCCCTCGCCGAGCGTGCGCAGCGCGCCGCGCGCGGCCCCCGCGTCCCCCGACGCCATGGCCAGGTCCCCGCGGTGCCGCAGCGCCTTGACGCCCAGGTACACCAGGTAGGCCGCACCGGCCAGTTTGAGGGCGGCGAACAGCAGCGCCGAGCGCTCCACGACCGGGCCGACGCCGAGGGCGACCGCGACCACCAGGACGTACGAGCCGAGCGTGTTGCCGGCGACGGAGGTCAGCGCGACGCGGCGCCCGTGGGCGAGCGCGCGGCCGATGACGAAGAGGACACTGGGGCCGGGGATCACCACGAGCACCAGCGATACCAGGGCGAATGCCACGAGCCGGTCGAAGGGCACCATGCCCGGAGGCTAATCGGGTATAACTTCCCGCGCACCGCATTAAGCGCGGGTACGAGAGGCGGGATCGATCATGGGTGAGCCGCAGGGCGAGCAGCTGGAGGCCGTACGGGCACGGCGGGAGGAGCTTCGCGGGAGGTATCTGCACGAGCCCGCGGCGCGACCGGCGACGAGGGCGGCGGGGGTGCACCACGTCGCGTTCATCTGCCGGGACGTAGAGGAGACCATCCGCTTCTACCAGGAGTTCCTGGGCTTCCCGCTGGTGGAGCTGGTGGAGAACCGGGACTACGCGGGCTCCAGCCACTTCTTCTTCGACATCGGCCACGGCAACCTGCTGGGGTTCTTCGACTTCCCCGGCCACGACCACCCCGATCAGCACGAGACGATCGGCGGGCTGCAGCACCTGGCGCTGTCGGTGACCGCCGAGCAGTTCACGGAGGCGAAGCGCCGGATGGACGAGACCGGGACGGAGTACCTCGGGCCGGACCGTGGCGTGGAGGACAGCCTTTACATCCGCGACCCCAACGGGGTCAACGTTGAGCTGTACCGGGAGGATCTCGGCCGGTTCGACGGCAAGCCGCTGTTCTGAGCCGCCGGGGCCCGGCGGGGCGGGCCGGGGGCGCGGTCAGTCCTCGTGGGACCGCTGGTGGTACGAGGTCCTGGTGTGCTCGGTGTGCACGCGCATGACCTGCTGGGCCCGCTCGCCGTCGCGTTCGGCGATGGCGGCGATCAGCTCGCGGTGCTCGACCCAGGACTGCATGCCGCGCTGCCGGGCGACCGGGGTGTAGTACCAGCGCACCCGCCGCTCGACCTGCCGGGCGAGTTCGGCGAGCACCGCGTTCCCGGCGAGTTCCATGACGCAGGTGTGGAGGGCGGCGTTGGCCGCGACGACCGCGTCGACGTCGTCGGCGGTCACGGCCGCCTCGCCCGCCTCGCACAGCTCCTCGAGGCGCTCCAGGCCCTTGGAGGTGGCGTTGGCCGCGGCGAGGCGGGCCGCCTCCGTCTCCAGCAGGGCGCGGACGACCAGGAGTTGGTCGGCCTCCTCGTCGGTGGGCTCGTGGACGAAGGCCCCCTGGGCGGGGCGGAGGTCCACCCACCCCTCGGTGTTGAGCCGCTGCAGGGCCTCGCGCACGGGCTGGCGGGACACCCCGAGGTGCCCGGCGAGTTCGGTCTCCACCAGATGCTGCCCGGGGGTGAGCGAGCGGGTGATGATCAGCTCGAGCAGCGCTTCGTACACCTGCTCGCGCAGGGGCCCCGGACGCTGGAGCTTAGGCACGGATCCCTGCGACAGCCCGCTGGACAGCATCTACGCCCCAACCTTTCCCGGGGATGATTGGCTTTCGTCTACAGTCTACGCGCGCCAAGCGCGGGCGTGGGCACCGGGCCCGATCGTGACCCGCTTCACACCTCCGGCTCGGCGCCCCCGCTATGCGGTGCCGGTGAGCTGTGAGGTCTTCAGGACGACCAGGGTCACCAGCACCAGCAGCGTCACGGCCATCCCCGCCGCCTGCCACACTCCGCGGTGCCTGCGGGGCGCGTGGGCCAGGACGAGCCCGAGCGCGCCTCCGGTGAGCAGGCCGCCGAGATGGCTCTGCCAGGACGTGACCGCGGCGGAGACGGCCATCCAGACCAGCAGGCCGATCAGGAGCTGCCGCCCGCCGATCGGGTCGTTGCGCAGACGCTTGCTGAGGACGAAGTAGGCGGCGCCCAGCCCGAAGACCGCGCCCGAGGCGCCGACAGCACCCTGCTGCGGGGCGATCAGGTACACCAGCACGGAGCCGCCGAGGGCGGACAGCAGGTACAGCGAGACGAAGCGGATCCGCCCCAACTGGGCCTCGACGGCCGGGCCGAGGGTCCACAGCGAGTACATGTTGAACAGGATGTGCAGGATCCCGAAGGTGCCCTGGCCCGGCGGCTGGTGGAGGAAGGCCGAGGTGATGAGCCGGTACCACTCGCCGTGGGCGATGCCCACGGCCTCGAAGCCGGGGTACACCGCGCCGTCATACACGTACGCCGCGCCGTCGGGGCCCAACAGCCCCTGGCCCAGGGCGCTGAAGCGCGCCACGAGGTCGGAGCGGACCAGTTCGCCGAGATAGGCGGCGATGTTGAGGGCGATCAGGATCTGCGTCACCACGGGCACACCCGAGGTCGCCACCCGGCCGCCGAAGACGGTGCGCGCCTCGCGGACGCTCCTGCCGCCCTCCTTCACGCACTCCGGGCAGTGGTGGCCGACCGCCGCCTCACGCATGCAGTCCGGGCATATGAACCGGTCGCAGCGGGTGCAGCGCACATACGTCTCGCGCTTGGGATGCCGGTAGCAGGTGGTGACCGGCGGCTCGGTGCCCTGGTCGGTGTCCGTGGTGCTCACGAGCGCGAGGCCCCCCATGTGGCGTACGGGACGGTGGAGTCGCACGTTTGTACCCAGCTCGGGCGCAGTGCGTCAAACCATGCCGGTCTGCGCCTCCATGCGGACACCGGAGGCCCGGTCGACGAGGACGACGGTGACCACCGTCAGGTCGGCGGCGTCGTTCCCGCCGGGGTCCCGGGAGACGAGGTCGCCCATGGTCACCCCCGGACAGACGGCGGCGTCCGGGAGTTCGACGACGAGGTGCAGGAAGTCGTCCTCCGTCACGCGGACGGTGCCGGTCGCGGGAGGGGCCCGGCCGGCCTCGTACATCGGCTCGTCGATCCGCGCGGTGAGGCCGCGGGCGCCGGCGAGGAGGCCGCCGCCGCGTCCGGCGTGCACCTGCACGGTGACCGCGCCCGTCAGCGGGGTCCGCAGCGCCAGCGTGTGCCGGTCCGGTCCCGGGGACACGGTGAGGCGCACCTTGAAGGTCGGCTTTCCCCGCATCCGGGGGAGGTTGTCCGAGCCGTAGCTCCCGATCGCCAGGTCCCGCGACACGCCCGGCTCGCCGACCTGCCGCGCCGCGCCCTTGCCGCACCCCCCCGGGCGGGACACCGCCGCCGCCTCCCGTCGCGGACTGTTCTCGCCGGCCAGATGGACGACCAGCAGCGCCGCGGCGACGAGCGGGAGCCCGACGCGCCACCACGCCCCCCGCCCCGGCGCGAACACCTTCCCGGCCACCGCGTACCTCCCCACCCGTCCGGCGTTCGCCGTGGGCCGATGCTATTGCGCGGCTGCCGGCGGGCGTTCACCGCCATCGGTTCCGCACTCCCGTGGAACCCCCGCGGAACCCCCGCCCAACTCCCGTCTGCCCGCCGGTGACCGGATCGCGGCGGGGACCGCTTTTACGACCCCTTGACCCCAAGGAGACGAATACTGTACACAGTATTCGTCCGGGGCTGGCGGCCCGGACCGGCGGACTCGTCGAGGCGGCCTCGCCGCACTACGGCGCGGTCACCCGTGGCAACCTCTGTATCAAGGGCCTATGCGGCTTCCAGCACGTACAGAACCGGGACTGATCGACATGGGACGGGTCACCGAACGGCGTCGGGTACTGAGGATCAGGGACGGAGCGGTCGACCACCGGGCGGACACCCTGGTCGCCGAGGAACCGCTGGAGATCCGGCTCAACGGCAAGCCACTCGCGATCACCATGCGCACCCCCGGCGACGACTTCGCGCTCGCCGCGGGATTCCTGGTCAGCGAGGGCGTGCTCGGCGGCGCGGACGAGCTGGCGAACATCGTGTACTGCGCGGGCGCGACCGTCGACGGGTCGAACACCTACAACGTCGTCGACGTGCGCCTCGCTCCCGGCGTCCCCGTCCCCGACATCACGCTGGAGCGCAACGTCTACACGACGTCCTCCTGCGGCCTGTGCGGCAAGGCCAGCCTCGACGCCGTGCGCACCACGGCGCGCTGGCCCATCGCCGACCCCTCGCCGCTGCGGCTCGAACCCGGGTTGCTGTCCGCGCTCCCCGACCGGCTGCGCGCCGCGCAGCGGGTCTTCGACCGGACCGGCGGCCTGCACGCGGCCGCGCTCTTCACGGGCGAGGGCGAACTGCTCGACGTACGCGAGGACGTCGGCCGCCACAACGCCGTGGACAAGCTCGTGGGCCGCGCCCTCCAGCAGGACCTTCTGCCGCTGGCCGGGAAGATCCTCATGGTCTCCGGGCGGGCCTCCTTCGAACTGGCCCAGAAGGCCGTGATGGCCGGCATCCCGGTCCTCGCCGCCGTATCGGCCCCGTCCTCCCTCGCCGTCGACCTCGCCGGCGAGTCCGGACTGACCCTCGTCGGTTTCCTGCGGGGCACCTCCATGAACGTGTACGCGGGCGAAGAGCGGATCGCCCTGCCCGCGCCTGCGGCCGGGCGGGTCTGACCCCTCCCAGCACGCGTACACGCGTGCAGGACCGGCCGGCGAGGTAGCGCCCCCTGCGTCGGCCGGTCCCGCCGTAACCGGGGACGGGACGACCCGAGGTAGACACTGTCCACCTCGGAGTGGACACTGTCCACCGTGACCACCGCCCCCCGCGCGCGCCTGCTCGACGCCGCCCTCGCCGTCCTGGACGACGAAGGCGTCGAGGGGCTGACCCTGCGGGCCATCGCACGCCGCGCCGAGGTGTCGCACGGAGCGCCGCTGAAGCACTTCCCGCACCGGGCGGCGCTGCTGTCCGCCGTCGCCACCGTGGGGTTCCGCGAACTGGGCGCCCGCGCCGGGGCGGCCGTACGGGAGTGCCCCGAGGGGGCCTCGGCGGCCGCACGGCTGCGGGCCGGCTCCCGTGGCTACGTGGCGTACGCGCTGGAGCGGCCGGCGATGTTCACCCTGATGTTCCGGCACGACCTGCTGGACGCCCGGGACAGGGAACTCGGCCGGGCCGGCATGTCGGCCTTCGACGACCACCTCCTCGTGCTCGTGCGCGCCGCGCAGGCGGAGGGCTGGCGGCCCGGGGCGGACACCCGGGCGCTCACCGGCGCCGTGTGGTCCGGGCTGCACGGTGTGGCGCAGCTGTGGCTGTGGGGCTCGCTGGCCCTGGGCACCGGCGCCGCGTCCATCGACGACGCGCTCGACGCGCTCTTCACCTCGTTCGACCTCAAGGAACACTGACGATGCACGAGAAGTACGGATTCGACCGCGAGACCGCCGTCACGGCACGTCCGGGCGAGCCCTCGGTCTACGACGCCGAGCTCCACGAGGGCTGGCGGATCGGCATGGGCGTCAACGGCGGGCTGCTGCTCGCCCTCGCCGGCCGGGCCCTCGCCGGGGAACTGGGCGGCGGCGGACAGGGGCACCGCGATCCGTTCTCGATCAGTGCCTACTACCTGTCGACGTCCCTCCCGGGCCCAGTGACCGCCCGCACGGAGACGCTGCGCCGCGGCCGCACCGTATCCACCGGGATGGTGTCCCTCGTGCAGGACGGCGAGGAGCGGCTGCGGGCGATAGCGACCTACGGGGACCTCGACGGCCACGACCACGCGGGCGACGTACGCACCTCCGCCACTCCCCCGCAGATGCCGCCGCCGCAGGACTGCGTCGGGACCGAGGCGGCACCCCCGGAGTTCCTGAAGAACTCCCCCATGCTGGAGCGCATCGAGCTGCGTCTGGACCCGGACACCGTCGGCTGGGCGGTCGGCGCCCCCTCGGGCCGCGGCATCGTGCAGGGCTGGCTGCGGATGCCCGACGGCCGCGAGCCGGACCCGCTGATGCTGCTGCTCGCCGTGGACAGCCTGCCGCCGGTCAGCTTCGACCTGGGGATACCGGGCTGGGCGCCGACGCTGGAGCTGACCGCGCACGTGCGGGCCAGGCCGGAGCCGGGATGGCTGCGGCTGAAGCACTCCACCCGCAACTTCGCGGACGGCTACATGGAGGAGGACGCCGAGGTCTGGGACTCGGCGGGCCGCCTCGTGGCGCAGTCCCGTCAGCTGGCCCGGGTGCGGATGCCGGAAGGCACCGCGTAGCGGCCCCCGGACGCCGCCGTCAGTGCAGCTGCGCCTGCCAGTCCTCGGGGACCTTGCCCGCGGGGCCCGGGGAGGGCTGGCCCTCGGGGCGGGAGTTCGGCGGGGTCAGTGCGGGGCCGTCGTAGTACTCCTCGGTCTCGACGTTCCAGTACCAGTTCTCACCGGGCTCGTAGCTGGTGATGAACGGGTGGCCCTCCTCCTGCGCGTGCCGCGTCGCGTGCTGGGAGGGCGAGGAGTCGCAGCAGCCGATGTGCCCGCACTGCGCGCAGCGGCGCAGGTGCAGCCACCAGCCCGGCCCCTGGCCGGCGCCGCAGTCGGCGCACCCGTCGCCGCTCGGCCGGGCCGCGGGGTCGATGCCGGGGATCGTGATGTCGTCCGCCATGGTGGACCCGCCTCCTTAACCGCGATCACGTTCTCCTGGCATGCTAACCGCCCTCACCTGCCGCCACCGGGTCAAGCGGGACGGCTCCCTCGGTGGCATCCGGCGCCCCGTCCGGCGCCGCGCCCACCGCTTCGCGCGGCGGTGCGGCGCGTCAGCGACCGTCCGCCAGGGCGCCGTCCAGCGCTCGCGACAGACGGGCGAGCCACTCCGCGGCCGTGCCCGTGACGTGGGGGTGGGCCGCGCGGAAGGTGTCCCAGTCGACGGAGTGCGGGGTGACCTCGGTGAGCCGGGGCGCCGATGCCGGGTGGCCGGGCTCGCGGCTCATCACCCGGCGCAGCAGGCGGTGGGTGAGGGCGGTGCCGGGCGCCTCGGCGAGGAGGACCGCGTCGTAGAGGTCCTTGCCCTGGGCGCGGCCCTCGGCGGCGGCGTCGGCCCGCAGCCACAGCAGCTTCCAGGCGAGGGAGAGTTCGCGGCTCGCGGTGAGCACCACGGTCGCGGGCCCCCCGTCGCCGCGCGGCACGGCGGTCAGGACGGGCGGCTCGGGGAGCCGTTCGTCGCGGGCGAAGTCCAGGCTCACCTCGCCGGGTGGCAAGCCGTCCGCGTGCCAGGGGATGACGAGGCGCACGCCGGGCGTGTCGTACTCCGCGTAGGTCCAACTGCCGTCGTCCCGGGCCGCCTTCGCGTCGAGGCGTATGCCGGGGGCCGCGTCGGGGTGGGCCCGGACCAGTTCGAGCAGTCGGCCGGGCGGGCCGCCGAGACCGTCGGAGCCGTCGGGTTCGGGGTCGACGATCCAGTGCAGGCCCTCGGGCGGGACGTGGACCCGCTGCCCGCCGGTGCCGAACTCCTCGTCCGTCCAGATCTCGGGGCGGGCGGCGCCGTCGGCGGCCTCCGGCCACTGCTGCACGGTGGCCCATTCGTCGACGTACGGGTACGGGTGGAGCGGCTCGATGGGCACCGCCAGGGAGGGCCGGACGATCCAGTCGAGGTCGCCCGGTTCGCGGGCGGCGGCGCCGACCCAGGCGGGCATCACCATGCTCCCGCGCAGCACGAGGTACTCGGCCAGCGGGGACCGCGCGACGAGGCCCAGCAGATGGTCGAGGACGGCGCGCCGGGCGACGGCCGAACGGTCCCGTGGCGCGGCGGCGCTCACCGCGCCTCGTCGATCCAGCCGTCGTCGAGGGAGGGCGTGTCGTCGTGCACGACGAACTCCTCCTCGACCTCCACCGCCGTGAAGCCCGCCCCGGCGAGGTCCGTGAGCAGGTCGTCGAGCCGTCGGCGCGCCTCGGGGCGGCCGACGTCGCGGCAGCGCTGGGTGACGAAGCGTTCGTGGCCGCGGTCGCCGAGGTCGCGGCGGGCGTTGCGGGAGACATGGGCGGCGTGCCGTCCGGCGATCGCCCGGACCTCGTCCAGGCGGGCCCGGTCGGTGAGGACGAGCTTCACGTGGTGCTCGAAGTAGGTCCCGGGCGGCAGGGCGCGGACCTCCGGGCCGGTGCGGGGGACGCCGGTGTTCCAGGGCGCGGCCTCGATCTTCACGCGTGCGACGCCGATCCCCTCGGCGCGCAGCCGTCCCGTCCACCGCTCGGCGGCGGCGCGCTGCCCGGGGAGGGCGCCGCGGCCGCGCAGCGTCAGCATGGGCTGGTCGGGGGTGGCGCCCCGGTCCAGCACGATGCGCGTGTACTTGAGGCCGTTGCGCTCCGCCCAGCGGCGTATCCGCTCCTCCTCCCCGGGCCCGGGGGCGCGCAGCGTGAAGTGGGTCTCGAAGTCGCCGGTGAAGTCCACCGCCGGGGTGCCGCCTACCACGTCGGCCGGACCGGGCCGCCCGGGGCGAGCCGCCCGAGGTCCGCGGTGAGGGCGCGCAGCCGGTCCTCGCCGAGCACGCCGGCCCAGGGGCGTACGGCGTCGGCGGCCGCCTGCTCGGCGGCGCGGGTGCAGGCGCGGCCGCGGTCGGTGAGGACGACCAGCCGGGCCCGGGCGTCGTCCGGGTGGGGGCGGCGTTCGGCGTAGCCCTTGGCCTCGAGTTCGTCGACGAGTTGCCCGGCCGCCTGGCGGGTCACCCCGAGGTGTACGGCGAGTTCGGTGACGGTCACGCCGCCCGCCGCCATCCGGGCGAAGGCGAAGCCGTGGGCGGGCCGGAGGTCGTCGAAGCCGCGCGCGAGGACGCCGTCGTGGATGGCGGCGGTGAGGGCTCCGGCGGCGGCGAGCAGGTTGACGCCCAGGGCCATGGCCTCTTCGTCCTTCATGGGGCCACCTTGACACAGTGCGCAAGGAGCTTGAGCATATGGGCAAGCAACTTGCTCAAGTTGCTTGCCCATCAGGGAACAGGAGCCCGCATGCCCGTCGTCCGCTCTTCCGACGCCGTCGTCCACGATCTGCACGGCGTCCGCTTCGTCTCGTACGCCCGCACCGCCACCGGCAGCACCGAACTGTGCGCGTGGCGCGGCGAGGTGCCGGCCGGGACCGCCGGTCCCGCGCACACCATCAGCCGCGAGGAGGTCTTCCTCGTCCTGTCCGGCAGCCCGCGCCTGACCATCGACGGCGAGACCCACGACCTGTCCCCCGGCGACGTCGCCACGGCGCCCGCCGGCTCGCGCCTGGCCCTGGAGAACCCCGGCGACGGCCCCGCATCCGTCTGGGTGACCACGGGCGTCGGCCTGGAGGCGGTGCTCGCCGACGGGTCGCGGATCAGCCCGCCCTGGGCCCGCTGACCCCGCCGGGCACCTCGCGGGTCAGCGCGTCACTGCAGGTGCGCGGTGTCGTTCCAGAGGGTGATCGCGGGGTCGCCGTACTCCCAGCCGAGTACCGACAGCGAGGCCGGGGCCAGGCTCAGCACCATGCCGCGCATCGGGTCCAGCCGCAGCCAGCGGGCGGCCAGGGTGCGCAGGAAGTGGCCGTGCGCGAAGACGACCGCGTCGCCGTCCTCCTCCTTGACCCAGGCCACGACCTCGTCCGCGCGGTTGGCGACCTGCCACGAGGTCTCGCCTCCCACGACCCCGTCACGCCAGATCACCCAGCCCGGGCGCTCCTCCCGGATCTCCGGGGAGGTGCGGCCCTCGTACTCGCCGTAGTCCCACTCCCGCAGCGCGTCCCAGGTCTGCGCGCGGTCGCCGAACCCGGCGAGTTCGCAGGTGTCGCGGGCGCGCACGAGGGGGCTGGTGCGCACCCGGGCGCCCGGGAAGTCGTGCCAGGGCGCCCGGGCGAGGCGCTTGCCCAGCAGGCGGGCCGCCTCCCGGCCCTCATCGGTGAGCGGGATGTCGGTCCTGCCGGTGTGCCGGCCGCTCTTGGACCACTCGGTCTGGCCGTGCCGGACGAGCACGAGGCGCGGAGCCATCAGGGGGCCACCTCCATGGGGACGGCCGCGATGTCGTTGCCGTCGGGATCACTGGCGAGAGAGCGGTCACGCGCGCGGTGTCCCGGCGGCCGCCGGGATGCGTGCCGCGAGGTGCCCCGGCCGCCGTCGCGGCCCCGGCCGGGGACGCCGATATGGTGGGTGGACGTCGCCACCGCTGCCTCCGAGGTCACGTGGACAGTGTCTCTCCCGACCGGTGGGACGCACAAAACGGTGCCCGCGCCACCCGGCGGAACGGACCTCGGGCCGGACCGGCCGGCGCCACGACTGCCCGCAGGAGAACACGCCATGAAAGCATCCGCCCCTCCGGCGCCGGAGCCGCTCGACGTGCGCTGGATCCACGGGTCGCCGTCGGCGAAGCACAACACCGATCCCGACATCCAGGTGTTCGAGTACGACGAACGCACCTTCATCCTGCGGCAGAACAAGGCGGTCCACTACGAGGCGCCGTTCCTCTTCCTGCTCTTCGGGGACGACCGCGCGGTGCTCCTGGACACGGGGGCCACGCCGGAGGAGGAGTTCTTCCCGCTGCGGGAGGTCGTGGACGAGCTGTTCGAACTGCGGCCGCCCGCCCTGCAGCGGCCGGGCTACGAGCTGCTGGTGCTGCACACCCACGCGCACGGCGACCACGTCGCCGGCGACGCGCAGTTCGCCGGCCGCCCGGACACCGTCGTGGTGCCGGCGGACCGCGACAGCGCCTGGGGCTTCCTCGGCCTCACCGAGGACCCCGACCGCGTGGCGCGCCTGGACCTCGGCGGGCGGGAACTGGAGTGCCTGGCCACACCCGGCCACCACGCCTCGGCCGTCACCTACTACGACCCGGCGACGGGCTTCCTGCTGACCGGCGACACCGTCTACCCGGGCCGGCTGTACGTGGCGGACTGGGCCGCCTTCCGGCGCACCATCGACCGGCTGGTCGCCTTCGCCGCGGAGCGCCGGGTCACCCATGTGCTGGGCTGCCACGTCGAGATGACCCGCGAGCCGGGCGTGGACTACCCGGTCCGCACCACCCACCAGCCCGACGAGCCGCCGCTGGAGATGACCGTGGAGCAGCTCCACGAGATCCGGCGGGCGATCGAGGAGATCGGCGACCGGCCGGGACGCCACCCCTACCCGGGGTTCGTCATCTGCCGCGAGGACTGAGCGCCTTCGAACGTACGGCACACTGTGCGGGTGTTCGCACTCGCCGTCGCGCTGACCGTCCTCCTGCTGCTGGAAGTCGTCCCCTCCGCGGTCGCCCAGCTGGCCCGTGCGCGGCCCGGCCTGGAGCGGCTCGACGAGCTGACCCGGCTGGGCGTCCTCGATGGACGGCGGCTGTGGGTGCCCACGCTCCTCGGCACGCTGCACACGCTCGGCGGCTCCGCCGTGCTCGCCGGGATCTGGCACCCTCCCGTCGGCGTCGCCGGGGCGGCGCTGGAGGCGGGGATCTTCGCCTGGGTGCTGGTGCGGCAGCTGCGTGCCGGTGACCGGGGGCGCGCCCTGTTCGCGTACACGCTGTTCCTGGCGATGGCGCTGGCCGTCCTCGTGGCCGACGCCGTGCGCTGAGCGGGCCGGGCGCCGCTGCCGTACGGCCGGCCCCGGGCTCACCTGGGCCCGGCGACGGCCTCCCGGGGCCGCGCGGCGGCCGGGGCGGCGGCGGGCGCGGCCGCCTCCGCACGGCGGGCCCACCGCTTGGCGAGGACCGCGCACACCATCAGCTGCATCTGGTGGAAGAGCATCAGCGGCAGCACCATCAGCCCGGCCTGTGCCCCGAACAGCACCGTGGCCATGGGCAGTCCGGCCGCCAGGCTCTTCTTCGACCCGGCGAAGACGATGGCCACCCGGTCCTCGCGGGAGAAGCCGAGCCTGCGCGAGCCGTACGAGGTGAGGCCCAGCATCGCGGCCAGCAGCAGGGCCTCGGCCAGCACCAGTGCGAGCAGGCGCAGCGGCGTGACCTGGTGCCAGATGCCGCGCACCACGCCCTCGCTGAACGCCGTGTAGACGACCAGCAGGATCGAGCCCCGGTCGACCAGGCCGAGCACCTTCTTGTGGCCGGTGACGAAGCCGCCGATCCAGCGCCGCAGGAACTGGCCCGCCATGAAGGGCACCAGCAGTTGCAGCACGATGCCGAGGACCGCGTGCGCCGACAGGCCCGCGCCGCTGCCGCCGAGCAGCAGCGCGGCCAGCAGCGGGGTGATCACGAGTCCGGCGAGGCTGGAGAAGGAGCCGGCGCAGATGGCGGCGGCCACGTTGCCGCGGGCGACGGAGGTGAAGGCGATCGAGGACTGGATCGTCGAGGGCACCAGGCACAGGAAGAGCAGCCCGGTGTGCAGCTCGGGCGTCAGCAGGAACGGCACGAGTCCGCCCGAGGCCAGCCCGAGCAGCGGGAAGGCGACGAAGGTGGCGGCCAGTACGGTGCCGTGCAGGCGCCAGTGGCGCAGTCCGTCCATCGCCTCGCGGGTGGACAGGCGCACGCCGTAGAGGAAGAAGAGCAGCCCGACCGCTCCGGTGGAGGCTCCGCCCGCGAGGTGGGCGCCGGTGCCCCGGGCGGGCAGCAGGGCCGCGAGGAGCACGGTGCCGAGCAGCGCCGCGATGTACGGGTCCACAGGGATCCAGGACGGGTAACGCAGGCGGCGCATGGTCTTCCTCAGGTGCTGGACGGGGCCCTCCCAGAGTGCCCGGTGACCGGGTGATCGTAAATGACTTTGACCGCACTGACTGTCATCACGTATCGCGATGGGCTGCGGTAGGCTGGCGGCGTGTTCGATCCCGTGCAGCTGCGGACCTTCGTCGCCGTGGCCCAGACGCTGAGCTTCACGCAGGCCGGCCGCCGGCTGGGCCTGCGCCAGTCGACGGTGAGCCAGCACGTGCGCAAGCTGGAGGAGGCCGCCGGCCGGCGGTTCTTCACGCGCGACACGCACAGCGTGGAGCTGACCGAGCACGGCGAGGCCATGCTCGGCTTCGCCCGGACGATCCTGGAGGCGAACGAGCGTGCCGCGGGCTGGTTCGCGGGCACCCGACTGCGCGGCCGGCTGCGCCTGGGCGCCTCGGAGGACTTCGTCCTGACCCGGCTGCCGGAGATCCTGGAGCGCTTCCGGCGCGACCACCCCGAGGTGGACCTGGAGCTGACGGTGGAGCTGTCGGCCACCCTGCACCGGCAGCTGGCCGCCGGCCGGCTGGACGTGATACTCGGCAAGCGCGCGGCCGGGGACACCCACGGCCAACTGGTGTGGAGCGACCGGCTGGTGTGGATTTCCGGCGAGCGCTACCGCCCCGAGGCCGAGCGGCCCGTCCCGCTGATCCTCTACCCGGCCCCGGCGATCACCCGGGCGCGGGCCCTCGAGGTCATGGAGCGCGACGGCCGTGCGTGGCGCATCGCGTGCACCAGCGGCTCGCTGAGCGGGCTGATCGCCGCGGCCCGTGCGGGCCTCGGGGTGATGGCGCACGCCGAGGGGCTGATCCCGCCCGGTCTGGTGCGGGTCGCGGCCCGCGCGGGACTGCCGGAGCTCGGCGGGGTCGACTTCGTGCTGCTGCACGGGCGGCGGCGGCCCGCGGCGCAGGAGGCGGCCGAAGCCCTCGCGGCGGCGATCCTCAGCGGATCCCTTCGGTCGTGATCTGCTTGACCAGGCGCAGCGACGGCACGGTCTCCACGTGCCGGACCCCGTCCAGGGCGCCGACGCACTCGCTGAGATAGCGGTAGAGCTCCGGCGTGCTGCTGCAGATGACCACGGCGACGAGGTTGGACGATCCGGTGGTCGCCGCGACGTAGGCGGTCCCGGGGTGCGCGGCCAGCGCCTGCCCGACGGAGGACAGGGCGGAGGGGGCGGCCGTGATCCAGAAGATGGCGCGGGTGTCGTGGCCGACCCACGCCGTGTCGACCTCGGGCCTGAACGCGGCGGCTCTGGCGGCGGGTGCCGCCGGCCTGCCGGCGGGCGCGGTCGTGCTCGTCCTGGTCCGCGAACGGCCGGGCGGGGCGCCTGCGGCGGCCCCCGAGCCGGTGGGGGCTGTAGAGCGGCCGTGATCCCCCCGAGGGGATTTGGTGCAGAGTCCGGGCGGACCCCGGTCCGCCCGGGAACCGTCCTCCAGCGCCGTGTTCCTTGCGGTAACCGGGAATCGGCTCGTCACACGAGTGTGAGGGAGCCCACCCGGGCCTTCACAGCCGAATGTCACTCCCCTCCCCACCCCACGTGGTATCGGGTACGTTCTGTGACCGCCGAGGCGGTCGAGGAGCGACGTTGCGCGAGTTCACCATTCCCCCACTGGTGACGGCACCCCAGGTCGGTGGTCTGGCGGACGCCGTGTTCGTCAATGCCGACGAAGAGCCGGACCGGATCGTGCTGAGCCGCCGCACCGGAGCGGACGGCACGGACTGGGAGCACCTCACGGCCGCCCGGTTCCGCGACGAGGTCCTCGCGGTCGCCAAGGGCCTGATCGCCCAGGGGATCCGCTTCGGCGACCGGGTCGGCCTGATGTCCCGGACCCGCTACGAGTGGACGGTGCTGGACTTCGCGCTGTGGGCGATCGGCGCCCAGCCCGTCCCCATCTACCCGACCTCCTCCTCCGACCAGGTCCGCTGGATGCTGCACGACTCCGAGGCGGTCGCCTGCGTGGTCGAGCACGAGGACCACGCGATGACGATCGGCGCGGTCGTCGACGAACTCCCCCATCTGACACGGCTGTGGCAGCTGGACTCCGACGTGCTGTCCGAACTGGCCCGGCACGGCGCCGCCGTCGACGACGACCTGGTGCACAGGTACCGCCAGGCGGTCACCCCGGACGCCATCGCGACGATCATCTACACCTCGGGCACCACCGGCCGCCCCAAGGGCTGCGTGATCACCCACGGCAACTTCATGTCGGAGAGCGACAACGTCGTCGCCCGGTACGAGCCGGTCTTCCACAGCAAGCGCGGCGACGAGGCCTCCACCCTGCTCTTCCTGCCACTCGCCCACGTCTTCGGGCGGATGGTGGAGGTCGCGGCCGTGCGCGCCAAGGTCCGGCTGGGCCACCAGCCCAACCTGGCCGCGGCCGAACTGCTGCCCGCGATGGCCTCCTTCAAGCCGACCTTCGTGCTCGCCGTACCGTACGTCTTCGAGAAGGTCTTCCAGGGCGCCCGCCGCAAGGCCGAGGCGGGGGGCCGGCTCGGGCCCTTCGAGAAGGCCGTGGAGGTGGCGGTGCGGCACGCCGAGGCGATGGAGGCCCGGGCCTTCGGCACCGGCCCGGGCCCCAGCACCTCGCTGCGGATGCAGCACCAGCTCTACGAGAAGCTGGTCTACGGCAAGGTACGCGCCGCCCTCGGCGGCAAGGTCCGGCACGCCTTCTCCGGCGGCTCGGCGATGGACCGGCAGCTGGGGCTCTTCTTCGACGGCGCGGGCGTGCGCATCTTCGAGGGGTACGGGCTCACCGAGAGCACGGCCGCCGCGGTCGCCAACCCGCCCGAGCAGACGCGTTTCGGCACCGTGGGCGTGCCCATCCCGGGCACCACGGTGCACATCGCGGACGACGGCGAGATCTGGGTGTACGGCGGCCAGGTCTTCGGCGAGTACCTCAACAACCCCAAGGCCACCGCGGAGGTCCTGCACGACGGCTGGCTCGCCACCGGCGACCTCGGCGCGCTCGACGAGGACGGCTACCTCACGATCACCGGGCGGAAGAAGGAGATCCTGGTGACCAGCGGCGGCAAGTCCGTCTCGCCGGTGGTGCTGGAGGACCGGGTGCGCTCCCACCCGCTGGTCTCGCAGTGCGTCGTCGTCGGCAACGACCGGCCCTTCATCGGCGCGCTGATCACCCTCGACCCCGAGGGCGTCGGGCACTGGCTGAGCATGCGGTCCAAGCCGCAGCTGCCCATCGCCAAGCTGATCCGCGACCCCGACCTGGAGACGGAGGTCCGGCGGGCGGTCGTCGCCGCCAACACGCTCGTCTCCCAGGCCGAGTCGATCCGCACCTTCCGCATCCTGGCCGGGCAGTTCTCGGAGGAGGGCGGGCTGCTCACACCGTCGCTCAAGCTGAAGAGAAGGGCGATAGAGAAGGCCTACACCCGCGAGATCGAGGCCCTCTACCGCTCGTAGAGCGGCTCCTGGAAAGACTCGCAGCGGGGGCGCGGGGCGGCTCGCAGGACGGACACCCGGGGGAATGCCTCCGGCACGGAGATCGTTGAACAAGGGACAGACCTCGAGTCCGACTCCGACGAAGTGAGGACGGCCTGCTCGTGAGCAATGTTCCCGACATCACCCTCAACAACGGCGTGACCATGCCGCAGCTCGGTTTCGGCGTCTGGCAGGTCCCGGACGACGAGGCCGCCACCGCGGTCGCCACGGCCCTGGAGGCCGGCTACCGCAGCATCGACACCGCCGCGCTCTACCGGAACGAACAGGGCACCGGCCGCGCCATCGCCGCCTCCGGCATCCCGCGCGAGGAACTGTTCGTCACCACCAAGCTGTGGAACACCGACCAGGGCCACGACAACGCCCTGCGCGCCTTCGACGCCTCCCTCGGCAAGCTCGGCCTGGAGTACGTCGACCTCTACCTGATCCACTGGCCCGCGCCAGCCCGCGGCCTGTACCTGGAGACGTGGCGCGCCCTGGAGAAGATCCAGGCCGACGGCCGCGCCAGGGCCATCGGCGTGTCGAACTTCCCGGTCGACCTGCTGCGGCACCTGCTCGACGAGGGCGGCGTCGCGCCCGTCCTCAACCAGGTCGAACTGCACCCCCACCTCCCGCAGACCGAGCTGCGGGCCTTCCACGCGGGCCACGGCATCGCGACCGAGGCCTGGTCGCCGCTCGGCCAGGGCCGCGGACTGCTCGACGAGCCGGCGCTCGCTGCGATCGCCGCCAAGCACGGCAGAACCCCGGCCCAGGTCGTCCTGCGCTGGCACCTGCAGATCGGCAACGTCGTGATCCCCAAGTCCGTGACCCCGTCGCGGATCCGGGAGAACATCGACGTCTTCGGCTTCGAGCTCGACGGCGAGGACCTGGCCGCGATCGACGCCCTCGACAACGGCGGGCGCCTCGGCCCGGACCCGTCCTCCTTCAACTGACGCGCACACGCGGGGCGGGGCGGCCTGCCCGGCCCGGCGGGCCGGGCAGGCCGCCCCGCGCTCTCACACGTCCCCGGCGACCAGCGGGTAGTGGTCCGAGTAGTCGTCGAAGGTGTAGGTGGTGCCCCAGCTGGTGACCGACCAGCTGGGGGAGTGCTCGTCGACCACACGGTTGTTCCAGCGGGCGGGGCGGGCGTGGCCGTTGCGCAGGAGCGCGTGGTCGAGGCGCTGCGCGGGGTCGTCGGGATAGCGGTCGTACGCGACGGAGTTGGTGGCGGGATCGAAGCTGGCGACCGGGCCGGGGTCGGCGTCGGGCGCGGAGACGTCCAGGTCGGCGAGCATACGGGCGTACTCGGCACCGCCCGCGTCGGTGTTGAGGTCGCCCGCGACGACCACCGGCTCGGCGGCCGGAATCGCGCGGGCGTCGAGGAAGGCGTCGATCTCCCGGTTCTGGGCCGCGCGGACGCTCGCGGCCTCCCCGCTGCCGCAGGCGGAGTCGTCGGCCTGGGTGTGGGTGCCGACGACGTGGACCCGGGTGCCGTTCACGTCGAGAACGGCGTACACGAAGCCCTTGTTGGAGAACCAGTCCGCGCCGCACGCGTCGCCGTACACATGCTGGACCTTCTCCAGGATCGGCCACTTGCTGAGGATCGTCACCCCGCCGTCCTCGGGCGTCAGCGAGCTGTACGCGCCCTCGGTGCGGTCCCAGCCGCTCTTGGACCGGCCGAGCACCGGGGTCTGGTAGGGGTAGCGGCCCTTGAGGTTCGCCTGCAGCCGGTCGGACGCCCCGTTGTCGAACGCCTCCTGGAAGACCAGGACGTCGGCGCCCTGGACGTAGCCGGAGGCGGCTATCAGGTCGGCGCGGTGCAGCTGGCCCCAGTTGGGGTAGAGCGTGCGCGGCAGCATCATCACGTTGCTGGTGACCAGCCGCAGCTGGGGCGCCGCTGCGGTCGCCGCGGGGGCGGCCGCCGCAGTCGCGGTCGCCGTCGCGGTACCGGCCGCGCCGGCGGACGAGGCGAGGAGCAGGACGAATGCGCAGGCGGCGGCTCTGCCGTGTCTCACGGGCCCTCCTGGAGTCGGATGGAGCTCGGTCGCGGAACAGGCGTGAGACTAGAGGCTGTCGGTTACCGCCGGGTAGACGGCGTACGGCTAACCTACGGGCGTGCTGGACTACGAGGAGCAGGCAGCGATCTACGACGCCACCCGCGGCGGCGTCCCCCGCGCCGAGGCCGCGGCCGGCGCGGTGCTGGGGCTGATACCGCGACCGGCCCGGACCCTGCTCGACATCGGCTGCGGGACCGGTCTGGTGACGGCCCGCTACACCGGCCGCCCGGGACTGCGCGTGCTCGGCGTCGACGCCGCCCTGGCCATGGCCCGGCTCGCCGCCGGCCGGGTGGGGCCGGGGATCGTCCAGGGCGATGTACGCCGGCTGCCGTTCGCGACCGCCTCGCTCGACGCGGTGACGGCCGTGTGGGTGCTCCATCTGCTGCCGGACGCGCCCGCGGTGATCGCCGAGTGCGCCCGGGTGCTGCGGCCCGGCGGGGTGCTCGTCACCACCGTGGACAAGGACGCCGGACACGACGTGGGCAGCGACGTCGACGCGCTCCTCGCGCCGTTCCGCACCCGGGAGGCGTACGACGCGGAGCAACGGGTGGTGCGGCAGGCCGCCGCGCACGGCCTGCGCCCGGCGGGCGGAGCCCGCTTCGCCGGCCACGGCCAGGGCCGCACCCCGCGCGATCTCGCCGCCCGGATCGCGGCGGGCGAGTTCGCCTCCGCGCTCGCCCTGCGCGACGGCGACACCCAGGCCCTCGCCGGAGCCCTGGCCGCGCTGCCCGAGCAGGACACGGCCCGCCCCGACCCGCTCTACCGGCTCCTCGCGCTCGTCAAGGACTTCGAGGACTTCAAGGACTCCCCTACAGCGGCGGCTCGTTGAGCAGTTCGGCCAGCCAGCGCAGCAGGTGTTCCCGCGGGGCCGCCACCGTGCGCCCGGCAGGATCCGGGAAGACCCGCCCCCAGCTGTGCGCCCGCGTCACCGCGCCGACCCGGCAGGCCAGACTCACCTCGCGGCGCAGCGCGCGCAGCTCCCGCCCCTGCCCGCCCGTCCAGGCCTCCAGGTAGGCGTCGCGCAGCCGGGCCAGGACCCGCGGCGCGTCCGCCCCGTGGCGGCGGCGCGTCACCCGGGCCGTGACCAGCAGGCTGGTGAAGGGGTGCGCGACGGCGGCGTCGCCCCAGTCGAAGAAGACGTGGCGGCCACCGGCGGTGAAGACCTGCCCCTCGTGCAGGTCGGAGTGGTCGAGCGCCGCGCCGTGCGCGGACGCCGCCAACTCGGCGCACCAGTCGGCGAAGCGGGGCCGTACCGCCCGGACCTCCGCCGGCGCGTCCGTCCGCTCGATCAGCTCGTCCAGCAGCTCCGGCAGCCGTGCCGGGCGCAGGTCGGGCACCCCGAGGGCCGTCAGCTCGTCGGCGCGGCCGACGGTGGCACGCTGCAGCGCGCCGTACGACCGCAGCGGATCCTCCCAGTGGTCCGCACCGTCCGGCCCCCGCGGACCGTCCACCGCCTCGGCCAGCAGCGGACCCCCGTCGGGCAGCAGCGACCAGGCGCGGTCCGTGTCCACCGCGAGCGGCACCAGCACCCGGCCCGGGGCCCAGGCGTGGAGCGCCCCGGTCAGCGCGGGCTCGAAGGCGGAAGCGGGCGGGTTGGCCTTGAACCAGACCGGGGACCCGTCGGCGAGCGGGATACGCACCACCACCGACCAGGGCCGCAACCGGGCCAGCCACTCCCGCACCGGCCGCGGCTCCGGACCCCGCGCGACGGCCGCGTCCCGTGCCCAGGCCATCGCCTCCCGCCGCCATGCCGGGTCCGCCCAGGGGGTGGGGGCGTCGTACCCGCCTGCGTCCACCCGCGTTTCCAGGTCCATCGGCGCATCCCACCACGACGGCGCCGGGCCCCGCACCTGGGTTACGGTCGGGGCATGACGACGACCACGGCCGGTGTGGGGACGCTGCTGCGCGGCTGGCGCGAGCGGCGCCGCATCAGCCAGCTGGAACTCGCCCTGCGCGCGGACAGCTCGGCCCGGCACATCAGCTTCGTCGAGACCGGCCGCTCGCGCCCCAGCCAGGCCATGGTCCTGCGGCTCGCCGAGCACCTCGACGTGCCCGTCCGCGAGCGCAACGCGCTGCTCGTCGCGGCCGGTTACGCCCCCGCGTATCCGGAGACGCCCTTGGGCGACCCCGCGATGCACCCGCTGCGCGAGAGCCTCGACCGGCTCCTGGCGGCCTACGAGCCCTACCCCGCGCTGGTCCTGGACGGCATGTACGACGTCGTCGCCGCCAACCAGGGCGTGGGCGCCCTGCTCGAGGGCGTCGCCCCGCACCTGCTGCGGCCGCCGCTCAACGCCATGCGCGTCACGCTGCACCCCGAGGGCATGGCCCCGCGGATCCGCAACCTCCGCCAGTGGCGCGGACACCTGCTGGAACGCATCGAGCGTCAGATCGCGATGACCGCACACGGGCCGCTGCGCGCCCTGTACGAGGAGCTGGCGGCCTACCCCGCCCCGCCCGCCCGCTCCGAGCAGCCCTCCGCCTCCGACGACACCGAGGGGATCTTCCCCTTCGCCCTGCCGATGCGGATCGAACACGGCGGCCGGGAGCTGTCGTTCATCTCCACGGCCACCACGTTCAACACACCGATGGACGTGACGGTCTCGGAGCTGGCGATCGAGACCTTCCTCCCCGCCGACCCGGAGACCGCCGCCGCCCTCCGGTCCCTCACGCCGCGGGCAGCCGGTCCAGGAACCCGCTGACCGAGCGGATCCGGCCGTCCTCCGCGAGCGTGATCACGTCGGAGCCCGCGATCGGCGCCGCCCCCGGCTCCGCACCGGCGGGCCCCAGCTCCCAGGCGAAGCGCGCCACGTCGTGGTGCCCGTCCACCTCCCCCACCGGCGTGAACACGAACCCGGGGAACCTCTCCCCCACCCCGGCGATCAGCGCCTCGATCCCCTCGTGCCCGGCCACCCGCGCCAGCGGGTCGGTGTACGTACCGTCCTCCACCCACGCGGCGGCCACCGCCTTGGCCCTCGCCTCCGCGCCGCTGTTCCACGCCTCGAAGTAGCGGGCGACGGCGTCCTCGTACCGGTTCTGCGACATCACGGTCCTCCTCGTCCGGGCAGTCTGGCCCGACCGGACGGGGTGGAGTGCGCCACCCCGTCCGCCCGGTACGACCACCCTGCCGGGGCCGCCGGGCGGGGTCGATTACGCGGGGGGTAATGGCGAGGCGGCGTGGGCCGTGCCTCCCCGCGCAGGTCAGACAACCCATGCGCAGGGAGGCACTGACGGATGGGAGCCAGATGGGGAGCCACGAAGACCGCGTTCAGACCTCCCTCGGCGCGTCCACGGAGTGGTTCCCCGGTTCGAAGATGTCGTCCATCGCTTCGGCCCCGGCAGCAATGAGGGGACGGAGTTTCTTGCGGTAGACCCGTTCGGTCGTGGCGCTCCCGCTGTGCCCCACAACACGCGAGATCACCTCGATCGGGATTCCGTGGTCCGAGAGGAGGGAGACGAAGCTCGTTCGCAGCTCCCTGGTGGTCCACTCCTTCCGGTCAGGAAACCCCGCATCCTTGAGAAGGCTCCTGAAGTTGCGGAGCACCTTCCGTCGCGGCGGCGACATCTTGCTTGCGTGCGGTGCTCTTGTCATACCTGATCGGTAAGGTCGCGATCATGACCTTGGATCACGGCCTGAACGGCCACATCACCACGGGGACGGTACTCACGCGCGGTGGTGAGGCCGAGACGTGCGCCGACCCCAGTGCTGTGATGACACTCTTCGCCGATTCGGCCCAGACCGGGGGCGCGTTCACCAGCTACCGCTCGACCTTTGTCGAAGGTGCGGCCGGTGCGCCTGCCCACTTCCACATGCGCGCCTGGGAGTTGTTCTTCGTACTGGGCGGCTCGCTCCAGGTGTTGCTCGGCGAGAAAGTGACCGTCCTACACCAGGGTGACTTCCTCGCGGTACCGCCGGGCACCCCGCACGCCTTCCGGGCCGCCCCGGGCTCGGGCGCCGACGTCCTGTGCGTCTTCACGCCGGGCATGGACCGCTTCGACTACTTGCGCCTGCTGGGACAGGTCACCCGCGGTGAGGAGCCCCCGAGCCGACTCGCCGAGACTTCGGAGCGCTTCGACAACCACTACGTCGACAGCCCGGTCTGGCGCACGACTCTGGGGGCCTCGGCGTGATCACACCGGACACCCCCATCCGGATCGCCCGCCCCTCCCGGAACCTTGTGGCCGCAGAGCGCTTCTACGTCGAGGGCCTCGGGCTCGACGTTCTGTGGCGCACAACCGAGCGTGTCTCCGGAGAGCATGATCTGGTGATGCTCGGACTCCCGGGCGGCTCCTGGCACTTCGAGCTCACTCACGACCCCGAGCGGCCGCTGGAGCCCATGCCCACGGTGGACGACCTCTTCGTCCTCTATCTCGGTGCCGAGGTCGATGATGCCCTCGTCGACCGCCTCGTCGCCGCGGGCGGCACCCGCGCCGCGGCGCACAACCCCTACTGGGATGAGTACGGCGTCACCGTTGCCGATCCTGACGGCTACCGCCTTGTGCTCTGCTCGCGTTCCTGGAACGCCTGAAGTCCGCCGTCGACGGTCCGGGTCATGGGCGGGGCTGGGTGAACAAGCCCGGTTCGGGCTCGGTGAGGATGCCGCGGTCGACCAGCCGCTTGAGCTTCAGACGGACGTTGTTGATGTCGTTGGGTGCGATCTCTACGTCCATCGCCTCGCACACCGCCCGCGCCCGCAACGGGACGTCGGCTGCGGCAAACACCGCCATGATCTGCTGGTAGGCCGGATGGTCCGGCAGTTTCGCGGCCAGCGGCGTGGGCGGCCGCGAATCGGGCAGCTTCAGCAGCGTCTTGCGGGTGATCCGGATCTCCTCGGCGGCTGTGTCGAACCCGTCCAGCAACGCGGTCAGCTCCGCGATCTTATCCCGGGCCGCCTCGGCCTGCGCGGCGATCTCCCGATCCCGCTCCTCCAGTCGCACCAGCACCGCCCCCAAGGTCAACTCCCCGCCGGTCATGCGCCGCGCCAGGTGGGGGCAGAGGTCCCGGTCAGCATCCTCGACATCCGGTCGCTTAGGGCCCAGTACACCCTCGACTCGGCCGAGGCGGGCCGATGCTCGTAGTCGCGCACCAGCCTGCGGTGCAGCATCAAGATCCCGTTCGTCTGCTCCACCACCCATCTCTTGGGCTGCGGGACGAACCCGGTGTCGCCAGGGTTGCGTTTCACCACTTCGACCTCGATGCCCGCCTTCGCCCCGTGATCGGCGACGGTGGTCTTGAACCTCTGGTCCACCAGGGCCTTCTTCACGGTGCCCGGCTCGGTGCCGGCGATCACCTTGTCCAGCAGTGCGGTGCCGACGGCGTTGTCGTGCACGGAGGCGGCCGGCACCACCACCGCGATCACCAGGCCCAGCATGTCGACGGCCAGTCCCCGCTTGCGCCCCGGCACCTTCTTGTTCGCATCCCGCCCCGTGGTGTCGGCCGGGACTCCGGCGGCGGCGTGCAGGCTCGGGTGTCGAGCACCACCAGGCTGGGGTCGGCTGATCGACCCCTCCTCTCCCGCGCCTGCCAGCGCAGCAGGTCGTAGATGGTCTGGTCGGTGCCGTCGTCGCGCCACTTGTTCGGTCAGCGTCCGCCTCGGCTACAGCATGAGCGGTAGCACCACTTACTCCTCCTACTTCACCATCAGCTCCGGCCAGACCGTCAAGAAGTCCTGGACCAAGTTCGGCGACTACTTCTGCTACAACAGCGTCGGAGTGCTCAACTACAGCGGCGGCACCTTCCAGACGCCTGCCGCACACTGCTGAAACCAGCAGCCCGAAGGGCCCCGTCTGTCCTAGACGGGGCCCTTCGCCTCTCCCCACGCCCTGACTCTGGCAAGGAATACGCCCGTGTTTACCGCGATCTTCCAACACCACGTCGGCTATCTGATCGCTTGCGGGCTGGCCCCGCTCGTCCTGGGTGGCGCGGCATGGCTGCTCGCCCGCCGTTTGGGCAACGTCCACGGCGTTTGGTGGGCTGGCCTTGTCGCCACACTCACCGACGTGCTTGGTGTCACCTCTATGGGCAGCGGCCAGGCCAGCGGCCAATGCGTCATCAACCACCAGTTCGCCGAGCCCTTCAGCACCACCCAGGGGCTGTGGAATCTCGCCATGACGGTGCCGCTCGGGCTCTGCGCCCTGCTGGCCTCGCTCCGGCTGCTTCCCACTCTCGTCGGCGTCATCGCGCTGCCCTTGGCCATCGAGTTCACCCAGGCCACAGTGGACGGCCTAGGACGGATCTGCGACAGCGCTGACGCCGAGATGAACATCCTCGGTGGCCTTGTAGGAGTCGCTGTCGCCGCACTGGTACTCGTCAAGCGCGAGGCCCTCGACTGGCGGGCCGGCACCAAGGCGTCGCTCATCGCATCCGCGGTGTTCCTGACGCTGGGCGCGGGCGTCGCACGCCCGTTCGTGACCTTCTCGCATGTGGACGGAACCGGTCTATCGTCCGCGGACTCCGAGCAGCGCCAAGCCGTCGAGCAGGCAGTGAAGGAAATGTTCGGCGACAGGTATCTGCTGGGGCGTGTGTATGACCAGCCGTGTGTGGGGGCGCCGTGCAGGAACGTCATTTTCACCCTGCTGAGCCGGGACAAGAATCACCCGGAGGCATTCAGCAACGGCAGCCTGTCGTGGCCGGACAAGAAGCACCTGAACGTTCTACTGGAAGACAGCGACCGTCCCAGCGTCATGGGATACCCGGTGGTGGGGGAGAAGGCGCCGTCCACCGAGCAGGAGGCCTTCCAAGTCGCGCAGTCGTACATGCGCGAGCGCTACCCGTGGGCACAGGACGCCGACGTGCACAAGACCTATGCGGTGGGAGAGAGAGCGGAGCTGGGATGGATGACCAGCTGGCGGTGGCTCGACAACGACGTGCTGATGCCGAGGATGCTGGACGTCCAGGTCGACCGGGTCGGACGCGTCTCGCAGCTGGACGTGACTCTCGGCCCCAAACGCCTTGAGCTTGCGAGCGTGAAGTTGGATGCCGGGCAGGCCGAGAAGGCGGTGCGAGAGACGATAGGCGCTCAGCTCCAGGCTCGCGGAGGCAGCATTCCGGACGAGCTGCAAGTCAAGGCTTTTACGCTCAAAGCGGTTGAGAGGGAAAGTGCTTGGCGAGCCGAGTGGCTCGTGGGCGTGTCGAATGGCACAGAGGAGCAGGAAGCCGACCCACTGGCGCCAGGTGCGACGGACACCTGGCGGGTGGATGCGGTGAGTGGACAGGTGTATGACGGCACGAACGCGCCAGTGAAGGCCGGCTGACATCTGACTCCCCGACTTCAAGGAGACCCTGTCCTCCGCCTCACTATGCAGGTCGCGGCCCCGAGGCCGACATTGTTGCCGGGCCCTGTGGGACAGGCGCGGGGCACGTAGGTCGGCGGGCAGCATTTCGGCTGGCCAGGGATGCTCAACCGCACGGTTTGTAAAACCGCCGGCACTCGCAGCCCGGAGGCGGCCCCGATCAGCTCTATCAGGTGTCAACGCTGAGGGAGCCAAACGGGGAGCCACCGTAGGCGTACCGTCGCGGTTCCTCCCAGACCCTCACGGATTGGCGAGCCCACGGACTTGCGGCTACAGCACGCAAGACTGTGCTCCTTCCTGGGCTGCTACCGCTGCCCTCTTACGCGGGGGGTAATGGCGGTACGGCGAGGCGCGGGCCTCCTCGCGCAGGTCGGAGAACGCCTGCGCGGGGAAGGCAACCTCGACCGGCTATGCGGCGAGCGTCGCCAGCGTCTGCTCGGTTGCGGTCAGAATCGAGAAGTGGCCTTGGCCGGGGTGGACGTGAAGGCGGGCCCCGGGTATCGGACACGGTCAGGCAGCTCGGACGCGCAGGCGGCCGCGAACGCTCCACCGCCCGAGACACCGAGCAGCGCGACCGAGCCCACGTCCAGTGCGTCCAGGACCAGAGCGGCTTCCGCGGCCCAGTCCACGACCCGCGTCAGGCGGCGGGCGTCAGAGCCGCCGATACCGGGGCGGTCCGGGGCGATGAAGCGCAGTCCGAGCGCGTCGGCCGCGCCCGCGAAGCCGTACACGGCCAGCCGCGAGTCGGCCAGCCCGTGGCAGAGCAGCACGGCAGGCGCGTCCGGCTCTCCCAGCACCTCGACCGCGATCACCCCGCCGTCGGCTCGACGCAGCTCCACCCTCACATCGTCCCTCGTGACCTTGATCTGGGGGCTGCCTGATCGGCTTTCCGGGCGAAACGGCACGGGGAGGCGGAGCGCCCGGCCCGGCGGGTACGCTGCGACCGGTCCTTCGTCGTCCAGCGGCCCAGGACGCCGCACTCGGGTTCGCCCGATGCGGTACCCCGGTTCGAATCCGGGCGATGGCCAACCCCTGGATGCATTGATCACGAGCGTTGTCCAGCCGCCCGGGCTTGGCCAAAGGTCGGCAAAGGCCCGGGCGGGCCGATGGCCGCTCTGATAACTTCGGTCGCGCGTGACGTCTCCGAGGAGGTGAGACCCATGAACGCGGTATCCCTGTGGGTGCTCCCCCTTGCCGTCACGGTCTGGCGACTGACGTAGGTGTCGCCGGGAGCGCCTGGACATCGAGGCACTCCCGAAAGGCAGCATCATGCATTCCCTGCAGTTCACCGCCGAGTCGTCGTTCGACGGCGTCATCGAGCGCGACCTCACCGTGGACGGCGTCCCCGGTGTCCTCTGGTCACCGGCCTCCGGTGACGGGCTCGCGCCCCTGGTCCTGATGGGGCACGGCGGCGGCAACCACAAGAAGCACCCGGCGATGTCCGGCCGGGCCCGGCGTCTGGTGACTGGCTGCGGCTTCCACGTCGCCGTCCTCGACGCGCCCGGTCACGGCGACCGGCCGCGTACGGCTCATGACGAGGCGGAGATCGCCGAACTGTTCCGGGCGAGGGCGGCCGGCGAACCGGAGGGCCCGATCGTCGTCCGCTACAACGACCACTTGGCGGCGCTCGCCGTGCCCGAGTACCGGGCGCTCCTGGACGTCCTCCAGGGGCTTCCGGAGATCGGCACCGACGGGCCGGTCGGCTACTGGGGCATCAACATGGGCACCGCGATCGGCGTGCCGTTCGTGGCGGCCGAACCCCGGATCACCGCCGCGGTCTTCGGCCAGCACTGGCCCGACGTCCTGGCCGAGAAGGCACAGCGGATCACGATCCCGATCGAGTTCGATCTGCAGTGGGACGACGAGCACATCTCCCGCGAGCAGGGTCTCGCGCTGTTCGACGCCTTCGCCTCGAAGGAGAAGTCACTGCACGTGAACTCGGGCACGCACAAGGAGCTGCCCCGCTTCGAGGCCGACAGCGCGGTCCGCTTCTTCGCCCGGCACCTCGGCGAAGCGGTCACCACTTCGGCCTGACGTGCGCGGGTCGCGGCGTCCGGCGGGCCGGCCGGGCGCCGCGACCGCGGCCTCGGGTGAAGCGGGTCCCGGGGGCGCGCCGCACCCCTTCCCGCCGTCTCGTGATCCGCCGGTGACGCGGCTCTACGCGGGCAACCTCTGCTACGCCGGGGAAGACGCGGATCAAGTCCTGCGGACCTAGCGGGACTTCACGGTCGGCGCACCCGACGAGGTCACGTCCTCCTTCGCCCTGATGCGGATGCCGGACCTGCCGTTCCTTCCGGAGTTCATGCGCGGCACCCTGACGGTGCACGTCCGCTCCTGCGTCACCCCGGCCGCGCAGGGTGCCCGGCTCGTCGCGCCGCTGAGGGACGCGGCGCCCCTGCTCTCGGACATGGTGACGGAGATTCCCTACGCGGACTGCCTGGGCATCGTCCCCGGCGGCGCCGAACCCTGGGCCGCCGTCGAGCACTTCGCCCTGCTCGACGATCTGACCCCGCAGGCCGTCGAGGCCGTCCTCGACACCGCGGGCCCGGGCGCCGCGACGCGGATCGACATCGTCGACATACGCCACCTCGGCGGCGCACTGGCCGCGCCGCCCGCGGCCCCCAACGCCGTCGGCAACCGGGACGCCGGCTTCGCGGTGCTGACGCTGACCTTCACAACGCCCGGCGAGGCGGCGCGAAGCGCCGCCTCGGGCACGGAACGGAACTCACCGAGCGGCTGGCGCCCCGGCCGGGCGACCGCAGGCACCCCGCCTTCCTGTCCCACGCGGACGCGGTCGAGGAGCGGACGCCGACGGCGTACTCCCCCGAGACCTACCGGCGGCTGCGGGCGGTGAAGGCGCGGTACGACCCGGACAGCGTGTTCCGGTTCAACCCCAACATCCCCGCCGCCGGTTGAGCCCTCACCACCACGACGTGGGGTAGACCTCGCGCCTCAGCCGGGCGGAGACCATCTGCACCGCGACGAGAAGCAGCGCGCCGGCCGCCAGGAGGGGGACGAAGTGGAGGGCGGACGGGGTGGTGAGCATGATCATGACCGCGGTGGCCATGGCGGGCGGGTGGGGCGTCTTGAGCAGCAGCACGAGTCCGCAGGCGATGCCGCAGCCCACGACGGCGGCCCAGGGGCCGTGCCAGCCGAGGGCGAGCACGCCGAAGCAGACGAGGCAGGAGAGCATGTGGCCGCCGATGACGTGGCGGGGCTGGGCGAGCGGGGATTCGGGGGTCGCGGTGACGATCGCCATCGTGGCCGCGAGCGGGGGCACCAGCACCGTCTGATGGGTGAGCGTGCCCAGGGCCACCAGCACGGCCAGTCCGATCGAGGTCGTCACGGCCGCCGAGGCGATCGTGCGCGGGGGCAGCCGCGGCAGGTGGCGTGTGCCTCGGCGCTTGGGGGTCGGCTCCGTCTCGGAGGGTGCGACGTCGGCGGTCCTGGTCGTCCCGGACGCCTCAGTCGCCATCACGGTGACCGGTCTCGGGACATGACGGGGCACAGGCCCCCGGGGCACGCGGAATCAGCATGGGGACTCCTCGGGACATCCCCGTATCCGGCCCACGGCGGCTCTTCCGTGACGACGGGGATCACGCCCTCGATCGTCGCGGCGGCGCGCGGGCCGCGTCCAAGACCGCATTCCTATCGCTTGATCGAAGGCCTCTATCGATCCGGCCCGACGATCCGGCCCGCGGGACGATCCGGCCCGCGGACGACCGGGCGGCGACGGCCCGTCCGGGGCCCTGACGGACCCCGCGCACCCTGGCGATCAGCAGGCCGCCGAGCAGGGTGACGAGCGCGGTCGCGAGGTACAGGCCGGTGTAGCCGCCGAGATGGGCGATGACGGGGGCGGCGACGGCCGGGGCGAGCACCTGGGGGCCGGAGTTGGCGATGTTGATGACGCCGAGGTCCTGGCGCGGCTCGGCCGCCGGGAGGACCTGGGTCACCAGGGCCTGGTCCACGGCCAGGTAGATGCCGAAGCCGGCGCCCAGCACCGCGGCGGCGGCCATGGCGGC
Organism: Streptomyces sp. BoleA5; assembly: GCF_000373665.1. Lineage (NCBI taxonomy): Bacteria > Bacillati > Actinomycetota > Actinomycetes > Kitasatosporales > Streptomycetaceae > Streptomyces > Streptomyces sp. BoleA5. The sequence goes on along the minus strand of NZ_KB892132.1, from coordinate 2,845 downwards.
GGGCCAGGTGTGGACGCAGGCCAGCAGCACCGCGCCGAGGGCCATGACGACGGCGCAGAGCCGTACGAAGCCCTTGCGGCGGCCGGCCCGGTCGGAGAGCACGCCCACCGGGACGGCGGTGAGCGCCGCGCGGAGGGTGTAGTCAGGGTGAGGACCAGCACGCCGGTCTCGGGGTCGTCGAGGCGGACCGCGTCGGTGAGGTAGTAGACCCGTACGACCGGCTCGGCCGACGTGGTGTCCGGGGTGTGGGCGGCCTCCTCACCGGTGTGGCGCATGCGGTTCGCCCTGCAGCGCCCGAGAACATGAGGTCATCTCATGTTCGCGCGGGTGTAGTGCCGGGCCTTCCGGGCGCCAAGGGATCCGGGCGGATCAGGGCGTGGTGCGGCGCGCCTGCGCTATGTGCTCCCGGTACCAGTGGTACGAGGCCTTCGGCGTCCGCCGCCCGGTCCCGTAGTCGACGTGGACGAGACCGAACCGCTGGTGGTAGCCCTCGGCCCATTCGAAGTTGTCCAGCAGCGACCAGGTGAAGTAGCCGCGGACGTCGACCCCGCGGGCGTGGGCGGTCTCGACGGCCTCGATGTGGGTGCGTAGGTAGTCGATGCGGGCCTCGTCGCGGATCTCCCCGTCCTCCGACGGGCGGTCGGTCTGCGAGCAGCCGTTCTCGGTGATCCAGACGGGCGGGAGCGCGGCCCCGTAGCGTGCGTCGAGGCCGGTGAGCAGTTCGGTCAGGCCGTCCGGCACCACCGGCCAGCCGAAGGCGGTGCGCGGGTAGGGGCGGCCCGGCACCGCGACGTCCGGTTCCAGGATGTCGAAGGGCAGGCCCGTCCCCGCCGTGGGGGCGGCGATCCACGTGGGGTTGTAGTAGTTGACGCCGAGGCCGTCGAGGGGTGCGCCGACCACGGTGAGGTCGCCGTCGCGGACGACGCCGCCCCACGTCGGGTCGGTCAGCCCGTACGCGGACAGGTCGGGGTAGCCGCCGAGCAGCAGCGGGTCGGTGAACAGCCGGTTGTGCAGGGCGTCGTAGGCCGCGGCGGCGGCGTGGTCGGCGTCGGTGGCGCTCTCGGGGGTGCGCACCGGTGTGCAGTTGTTGGCGATCAGCACCTGCGCGGGGGCCGGCGCGTGGGCGCGCAGCGCGGCGGTGGCGAGCCCGTGCCCGAGCAACTGGTGGTGGGCGACGGGCAGCGCCTCCAGCATCAGGGCTCGGCCGGGGGCGTGGGTGCCGAAGGCGTAGCCGAAGACCATGTGGACGAAGGGCTCGTTGAGGGTGATCCAGCGCGTGACCCGGTCGCCCAGACGTGTGGCGACGACGGCCGCGTACTCGGCGAAGTGGCGGGCCGTGTCCCGGTTCAGCCAGCCGCCCTCGTCCTCCAGCGCCTGCGGGAGGTCCCAGTGGAAGAGGGTGGGCGTGGGGGTGATGCCGGCCGCGAGGAGCTCGTCCACCAGGCGGTCATAGAAGCCGAGTCCGCGGGCCTCGACGCGCCCCCGGCCCTCCGGCAGGACGCGCGGCCAGGAGACGGAGAAGCGGTAGGAGTCGAGCCCGAGGTCCTTCATCAGCGCCACGTCCTCGGTGTGGCGGTGGTAGTGGTCGCAGGCGATCTCGCCGGTGTGGCCGTCGCGGATCGCGCCGGGCCGGGCGCTGAAGGTGTCCCATACCGACGCCCCCTTGCCGTCCTCGGCGACGGCGCCCTCGATCTGGTACGCGGCGGTGGAGGCACCCCAGCTGAAAGAGACCGGAAGCGGGGACATGGGAATCCTCTCCTCTGCCGAGCACGACGCACACGAAGAACGCGACGAACATGAGTGAAGCTCATGTTAGGCCTCGCCAACCTACACCCGATCGGGCAGAGTGGGACCGTGCAGGCACCCACCGACCCGTCCGGCCCTCTGCGCCGCCGCCCCGTGCAGCAGCGCAGCCGGGAGCGTTTCGACCGGATCCTGGACGCCTGCGCACGGCTGCTGGACGAGGTCGGCCACACGGCGCTCACCACCAAGGAGGTGGCCCGGCGCGCGGAGGTCCCGATCGGGACGCTGTACCAGTTCTTCCCCGGCGTCGACGGGCTGCTGGGCGCCCTGGCCGAACGGAACCTGGGGCGTTTCGCCGACCGGCTCACCCGCCGGGTGGAGGCCGAACGCCCCCAGTGCATCGGGGCGATGGTGGACCTGGCGATCGAGGAGTACGTCGCGATGCGCCGCGCCGTACCGGGCTTCGGGGTGGTGGACTTCGGCGCGATCGGCCGCGAGGACCCGCGCAGCATCCACCTCCTCGACGCGGCGCTGGAGAACAACGCGGCCGTCGCCGACCGGCTCTGGTTCCTCGTCGGCGGGCTGCTCGGGGACGGCGACCAGGCGGCGACCCGTGTGCGGCTGCACGTCGCCCTCGAGTCCGCCGACGCGGTCCTGCGCCTCGCCTTCCGCCGGGACCCCGAGGGCGATCCGGTGCTCATCGCCGAGTGCAAGCGGCTGCTGAGGGGCTATCTGGACGGCTGACGGATATGCCGGGAGCCCCGTGGTGCCGGTGGGGGCGTCACGGGGCTCCGGTGCGTGTACCGCCGGTCGGCGGCATCGCCGGGGTCAGCCCTTGCGGGCGGTGACCTCCTCGGTCAGCTGCGGCACCACCGCGAACAGGTCACCGACCACGCCGTAGTCGACCAGCTCGAAGATCGGCGCCTCCGGGTCCTTGTTGACCGCCACGATCGTCTTCGACGTCTGCATCCCCGCACGGTGCTGGATCGCACCCGAGATACCCGCCGCCACATACAACTGCGGCGACACCGACTTACCCGTCTGACCCACCTGATTGGTGTGCGGATACCACCCCGCATCCACCGCCGCACGCGACGCACCC
>NZ_KB892131.1:0-38641 GCF_000373665.1 Streptomyces sp. BoleA5 | reverse complement strand
CAGCTCCATCTGCACGTCGTCGGCCTTGGCCACCGGGCGGCGCTCGGCCTTGACCGTCAGCATGTTGCGCTCGACGTCGATGTCGATCGCGTCCGGGATCACACCGGGGAGGTCGAGGGCGATCACGTAATGGTCGCCCTCGCGGTAGGCGTCCATGGGCATCGCCTGCGGCCTCGACCAGGTGCCGGACGTCCCCAGCAGTTGCTGGGTCAGACGGTCCAGCTCACGGAACGGGTCGGTGCGCATCAACATCGTGAAACACCTCCAAGGGTTCGGGCAGTGACTGCCAATGCGCTTCACCTGATTCCCTTGTAGCATGTCGTCCAGGCGATGACAAATCTTGGGTCGTCAAACGGATGACGAAAGGAGCGACCATGAACGTGACCGAGCCCCCCGCGCCCAGGGACGCCGACGACCGCGGACCGGTACCCCTCCTCGCCGCAGCGACTGCTCTCGGTGCCATTGACCGGGCCGTGCGCGAGGCCCGTGCCGCAGACGCGAGACCGGCGCCGGTCCACGATGACGACGTCGATGAGGCGCTCGCCTCTCTGGTGCTTCTGCGGGAGGTGCGCGAGCAGCTCGCGGGCTGGGAGAGGGGGCTGATCGAGACCGCCCGAGCCGCCGGCGCCAGCTGGGCCGATCTGGCCGGTCCCCTCGGGGTCGCCAGTCGTCAGGCCGCCGAACGCCGCTACCTTCGGCTGCAGCCGGGAGCGGCGGGCTCCACGGGCGAGGATCGCGTGAGAGCGACCCGCGACCGCCGCGCCGCTGACCGCACCGTCACTGCCTGGGCGCGTGACAACGCCGCTGACCTGCGCCGCCTGGCCGCTCACGTCACGGGGCTGACCGATCTTCCGCCCGGCGCCCGCTCCGCCGTAGCAGCCGTCGACGAGGCCCTCGCTCACGACGACGCGGCGCGCCTGATGACTCCCCTTGCGGCCACCCGCACTCACCTGCAGCCGGGGCATCCGGAGGTCGCCGCGCGCGTCGACGCTCTCACCCGGCACGCGGCGCAGCTGCGTCAGGAAAGCGACGACCAGCGACGCGGCGGCGAGTGACCGGCGGGAAGTTCCTGGCAGGCTGACCAAGCCGTGCCACGGCCGGCGGCACCAGGGCTGCCGGGTCAGGTCTCGCGTCTGGCCTTGGCCGGCAAGGTTGTGTGTGAGCCTCGAGTCGAGCCAGAGGATCGTAGGCGGGTCAATCTCCGGTCAAGAGCACCAGGAGAGGCACAGGAATGCAGATGGTCGCGGTCACCAAAGCCACGGCGACGACGGCGCACAATAGTCGGTCACGCATGGCCTCGTAGCGTCTGATGTACTCGACGTTCAGTGCTCTGTTGCGCTCGGCGGTGCGTGTCCGTATGCCGCGGACCAGGTCGACCCGGTCGGCTACGTAGAGCCGTACGACTTCGTGCCGCTGCGAAGTGGTCAGCCAGGGCATGCGGTCGGCGTATCCCCTGGCGGCACTCTGGGCGTCGCTGATCTCCGCGTGCCAGGAAGGAAATCCTCGCATTGGGCGATGCCCTCGGCGGCCGTCGGAGCGCCGGCCACAGCGTGGGGAGTTCGTCGTCTCACGTCTGGTCCCCTCGCCGAGCGGCTTCGCGACGCCCTTGCCCGGTTCGATGACGTCGCGGCGGCCGGCATTGAGTTCCTGGTCCATCGCGGCGATCTCGGGGTGGTGCAGGTCGAAGGCGGGGGACTCGGAGCGGGATGACCTCGGTGACGATGCCGAAGAACGGCAGCGCGATGACGTACACCTCGGGGTGGCCGAAGAACCAGAGCAGGTGCTGCCACAGCAGCGGTCCCCCGTTCTCCGGATCGTAGATGTGCGCCCCGAACTTGCGGTCCACGAACAACGTGAGCAGGGCCGCGGCCGGCAACGGGAACGCGAACAGCACCAGCACGGACGTCAGCAGGATGTTCCAGGTGAAGATCGGCATCCGGAACATGGTCATCCCCGGGCAGCGCATGCAGATGATCGTGGTGATGAAGTTGACCGCGCCCAGGATGGTGCCGAAGCCGGACATCGCCAGACCGATCACCCACATGTCGCCGCCGACGTAGGGGGTGCGTTCGCCGCCGGACAGCGGGGTGTAGGCGGTCCAGCCGAAGTCCGCGGTGCCCTCGGTGGTGAAGAGTCCGGCGACGACGATCAGCGATCCGAACAGGAACAGCCAGTACGACAGCACGTTCAGCCGGGGAAAGGCCACGTCGGGCGAGCCGATCTGGAGCGGCATGTGGCGTTGGCGAACCCGGCGAACAGCGGGGTGGCGAACACCAGCAGCATCATGGATGCGCGTCCCGCCGCTCGCGTGACCTGAAGAAACCCGCTCCCGTGCTTCTCGGTCGCGGAGTAGAGGTAGACAGGCACGGTGACCGGTGACCAGGCCAAAGGCTACGTGGCGGTCCCATCGCGCGCGTACCGTCAGCGCGAATGCGGGGCGGTTCGGCGCGCGGTGAGTTACTCCGGTGTAGTGGTTTCCCACGCCTGCCCGAGGCAAGACGCCCTACTGGAGCCATTGCTCACGTCGCGGGGTGGCGATGGCATCCGCCCGTCGCGGAGCTGCGTCGAGGAGGTACTCGGAAATGGTGCTTTTCCTGTTGCTGATCATCGCGGCGATCATCCTTGGTTTGATCGGCGCGGTTGCCCATGGTCTGTTCTACCTTTTGATCATCGGCATCGTGGTCCTCGTGCTCGACTTCGTCTACATCGTCGCGAGAGGGCGCCACAGGCGTCAAAGTCTGCTCCGCTGAGGGACCACCCACCGCAAGGAGCGTCGTACTGGCCGTTGGGGCGGTGCCAGAACGGACGTGACTGCCTCAAGAGGTTCCTTCAGCTCCCGCGACAGGCCGTCGACGTCCGAAGCGGAGGCGTGACACAGGATCGAGCCACCGCCATTTCGCCATCACCCGAGAAAGCGATGTTCCCGGCAGACTTGGCGGGTCACCGTTCAACCGCACCCGTCGCCGGGCCTGCGCCTTACGCGGCCTGCGCGGAATCCCCACAGGGGCCGAGGACACCCTCGCCCCCAGACCCCCGGTCCGGAGCCGGAGCAAGCCGATCGAGCCATCGCCGGCGCTTTCCGGGTCCGGACAGGTCCCAGATGTGCTGACCGCACCAGCTGTCCCGAACCGATCCGGAATCGACAGCGTCCGGCATGGCAGTTGGCCCCTTGCTCGGGCAGTACCAGCGGTGGGCTCACACCGCCCTTCGATCGGGGCCCTCCCGCAGCCGACGGGAGGGCTCACTCAGGGGCACCGGCACGTTTACATCGGTACCCGGGTGGGGCGTCACTGTCAGTTCGCTTGCGGTTACCCCAGAATCACTATGACGCCGTTGCCGCCGTAGCCGGATCCGTATCCATAGCCGTAACCGGGTCCGTACCCGAATCCTGGCCCGAATCCGTAGCCGCCGTAGCCGCCGTAGCCGCCGTAGCCGCCGTAGCCGCCGTAGCCGCCGTAGCCGCCGTAGCCGCAACCGTAGCCCCAGCAACCGCCGTGGGCGACGACGGACTGCTGCGTGGTCTTGACGGTCTGCTGTGGCGCGGCGGCGGCAGCGCCGACTCCGATCAACGTGAGGATGGGTGCCGCGAGGGCGGCCGCGGCAACCCGGCGGGCGGTGATGCTGTTGATGATCATGATCGGTCCCAAAGGTGGCGGTCCCGCCGCGGCAGGCGGGTCAGTGTTTGGCGGGACCGCGTCTGAGGCCTGCCTGACCGCTTGCTTGGCCCCGCACAGCCAGGCGGGCAACTTCGTCCTACGGGCTCCGCTCCGCATGGGCGGGGGTCAAGAGGTTCCAGCCGATTCCTGAGCAACCTCTCGGGACCGGCGGGAAGGTGTGGCCCAGCACGTCCGTGCCGGTGAAGCGGTGGCCCTGGCCGCAGGTGCACTCGTATGTTCCGCTGGCGGGGACTTTCTCCCCAGGACGGTGCACGCGGCTTGTCTCGTCCATCGTGGCCTCCTCGTCGATCGGGGCCCAGCGTGGAGAGAGGCCCCGATCTACAAGGGCACCAACCGCCGAGGGGAAACCCCCTCGGGGAGCCACCGCCACCCCCGCGACGGAGGACGGTGGCTCCGCTCCTTCGCCTTGCCTTGTCGACGAGACTGAAACCCGAAAGGCGAAACTTGTGCCCTCCGCCGCTCGCGTGGAGGGCCGGCGCCGAGGCCGAGGAACCGGCCGAGCCGGTGCAGGCTTGCGACTGACGGCTGCACGGCAAGCCAGCAATCCGAGCCGCTGGCGATCGCCGAGAGCCCAGCGGCGCCGTTCTCGGCCTGAGCGCCCTTCGCGCGGTTCTGACCTCAATCGTCACCTTCTGGCCTTCAGCCAGACTCCTGGCGCCCTCGGTCTCAAGGGCTGCGGTGCTCACCGCACATCCGCCCCACCGTCCTGCTCGGTGACGCCGAAGCCTTTGAGTCGTTGAACCACTCCGCAGAGCCCCGATGCGCGCGCTCCGGCCATGACTTCTTCCGGCTTCCGGCACAAGAAGATTGATCACGGCATCGAGATGCCCCAGAGGCGATCACCACACATCGGGGCCGCCACCGCGCCAGTCGAAGAAGTCGGGATCGAGGACGCTGACGTCGTCGGGGTCGAGGCCAGTGCGGCGTAGGAACTCCAACAGGTCTGCCATGCGGTACGCGGTGCCCAGGATCGCGTTGTCGACGCGCACGACCCGGCCGCCGGTGTCCCCCGGTGGCATCACGACTATGCGGTGCTCCATCCCGTCAGGATGCCCCTGGGGCGGTTGAGGCGCAGTGTGGAGGTGCGGCCCCGTCCCAAGCGGAACGAGACAGCCCCCAGGACGGGGCGCCACGGGCGCGGCCCCGCCCGCATCCTCTCGGCTCTGGACGAGCGGGGCCGCTCGGTCCGCCTGGTCGTGCGGGGCGAAGCTGCGGCCGGGCGGGCTCGTCGGTCACGGTCCCGACGACGAGCCGCTGGTGGCGGAGGTGCATCCACTCGCCTGGCTGAGCGCCGTCGTCATCGCGGAGGCCGAGACAGACGTGCCACGCAAACACGACGGCTGGGGCACCTTGCGCCGAGCGACACCGCCTGCCGTACACGGGGGATCATGACATTGCCTTCCGACACCTCGCTCCACGTGCACTTCATCGGCAACTGTCACAGCGGGCAGAGGAGTTCATCCCTACGGCCGGGCCGCCCGTCACCGTCGAGGGCTGACGCCAGCAGGCTCCGGCAACGCCACGGAGGCCCACGAACGAACGGCACCGCGGCCCTTCCCGACTGGTCAGGCGACCGGCTTTCGACATCAACGGCGGTACCACCGGCGCAGAAGAGGCCGCCGTGCACGTAGTGCCGGAGGAGGACGCCGGTAACGAAGACGCGTGACCGTCCGGTCCCCACGAGCCGACGCCCGCTGTCAGCGCCCGGCCATTTTGACTGTGAAGTGTTCCTCCCTCGGGTCCGCGCCTTCAGCTCCGACAGCATCCACACCACGACGTGGTCCTGCTCGCGCCACGCTCATGACCGAGTGAGGTCTTCACCTTGCCTTGCCTGTAGTCAGATGTCTGCTCCGGCCCTTGTGGAGCGGCCGTAGGTCTGAGGACCGTGCCAGTCCAGGCACATCACGCAGGCGTCGTCCTCCAACTGTGGTCCGCAGGCATCGGTTACCGCAGAGGTGCAGGTGCGTACGACTTCACGAGGGTGCTCTTTGGTGGTTTCGCGGAGGATGGCCGGCAGGTCCACGGCCTGCGCCGCGCGTTCTTGCATGCCGTCGGTGTAGAGCAGGAGTCGGTCGCCGGCCTGCAGGTCCAGGTTCTGCACTCTGAACGGCATAGGTGAGGGGACGCCGAAGGGCAGGTCGACATTCAGTCGTGCTTCATCCGCCGCGCCGTCGCGCAGGAGGAGCGGCCAGGGATGCCCGGCATTGATCAGTTGAAAGCTGGTTCCGTCCAGGGCTACGCGGATCAGTTGGCCGGTGGCGAGGGTGCCCGGGGCGTGGTCGAGGAGTGCCTGGTGTGTGCGTCGGGCTTGTTCCGCGAGATCGCAGCCGGCACGTCGGGCCCCGCGGGAGGCGTTGACCAGGAGGGTGGCCAGCAGCGCGGATTCCACATTGTGGCCCATGGCGTCGGTGATGGACAGGTGGAGGGTCTCGTGGTCGAGGGAGTAGTCGTAGGTGTCCCCGGCGATAGAGTTCGCGGGTACCAAAGCTGCGGCAAGGATGAACTGGGCTGCCTCGCAACATGAGGCGGTGGGCAGTAGTTGACGCTGGATTTCGGCGGCCAGGCTCACTTGCGTGGTGCGCTGTCCCCATTGGTAGAGGTCGGTGAAGCGGCGGTCGGTGACGATGATGTACGCGAGGGCGTGCGCCGTCTCCTGAACCTGGCGCAGCATCTCCTCCGTGGGGCGCGGCACGGTCAGCTCCAGCACCCCGATGGAGTCGCCGCGGTTGGTCACCGGCGCGAGCACCCGGTACCCCTGGGCGCCATCGGGCTCATGCACCAGCCGCTGGGTACGCAGGGCCTCGTCATAAGGACTGCCTGCCAGTGGAACGTGTTCGACCTGGCGGCTGCCTTGCCACGCGGCGTGCTCGCTGACCCGCACCAACCGCTGCCGGATGACGTCCACGAAGAGGAAGGCCACATACCGTGCGTCGAACCGGTCGCGAAGGTGGCGTGCGACCACGTCGACCGACTCCACCGGCGCTGCGTCCTCTGCCGCGTTGAGCACCTCCGCCAGCTGCATCGGATCAGGCTCCACGAGGGCCTCCCTCAAGCTGTCGGCACCGCCGGAGACCCGTCAAGCGCCACCGTCTCGTGCCCAGGATCAAGATGCCCATTGCGGCCGCGGGCGATATGGGCTCACCCCAGGTTTCTACTGTCTCGCCGCGCTGTCGAAGCGGCAATCCATGCGGCAGCTTGCGACCGGGCCGCGCGAACTGCACCTCCTTGGAAGCGGCACGCTGCAGGCCGTACCGAGGCCGACGCGTGCGCTGCGACTACGGACGAAGCCGAACGCGCCCGCCGACCATTGCGAGCCGATGGCCCGACTCACCGTTCCATGATCTCCTCGGCCGAGCCCCAGCTCATGCTGCACGTGCGCTTCCGCGTGGCCTTTTCCGCGCCGCTGCAGGCGAGCAGGGGCGTCCGCCTCTTCGTGTAGCACCCCCAGGGAGCTCTGGCCTGCTTGGTGACCGTGACCGCTGCCTGAGTTCGGGGGCCATGGGCAAGGGAACGGCCCGCGTCCGCGGCGAAGCGGCGCGGGCCGTCGTGGTTTCGGTCGATCGACGGATGAGGCGGGCCCTGGGGCGGCGGTCCGCTCTCTCTTCCCGGACGGAGCGCCGCCCGGGAAGAGAGGAAGCCATCCCCCCATGCTGGGGGCGGTCTCTCGCCCGGATTCGGAATTCCGCGCGCCCGGGAAGCCTTGTGCGCCCGGCTTCGCCGGCCTCGGTCTGCCCGAGCCCGCGCCGCGTGCGTCAGCGTACGACGTCGAAGACGTTCTTCTGCAGGCCGTTCCCGTAGACCGCGTGCTCGACGAGCTTCAGCTTCTGCGTGTCCTTGTCCGCCCCACTGAACAGGCGCTTGCCCGCACCGAGCAGCAGCGGGAAGACCAGCAGGTGGTAGCGGTCGATCAGGCCGGCGTCCGAGAGGCTCTGGTTCAGGGACGCGCTGCCGTGGACGATGATCGGGCCGCCCTCGGTCCGCTTCAGAGCGGCGACCTCGTCCAGCGAGCGCAGGATCGTGGTCTCGCCCCAGTTCGTGACCAGGTCGCCCTCGGCAAGAACGGTCGAGACGACGTACTTCGGCATCGCCTTGTAGGCGGCGAACTCCACCATGTCCGGCCACACCGGGCTGAACGCCTCGTAGCTCACCCGGCCCATCAGGATCGCTGCCGCCTCGCTCTGCTCGCGCCCCTTGATCTCGTATGCCTCCGGGACGAACTCGATGTCCTTGAAGGTCCATCCGGAGTTCCGGTAGCCGGATTCGCCACCCGGGGCCTCCATGACGCCGTCGAGGGAAATGAAAGCGGTGCTGATCAGGGTGCGCATCACGGCTCCTCGGTCTCTCGTGTCGGTTCTTCGATCGCTTGGTGCCCACGCGACCGCCCGCAGGCGGCAGTTCGCTGCTGGCGCGTGTACCCAGGATCCATCCGACAAAAAAATTTGTCAAGGAGATTCGAGTTGTCGGTGTGCGCCGCCACGCGGTTGCTGTGCGAGGACACGTCCAGGCGAGTGGGCGCAGCGAGCAGCGGGATCAGGCGGCACTCGATGACGCCGAGCCCGGCTGGGTCGATGCGGTCGCGGTCACCGGCCGCGGGTCGATGCCACCGGCACGCTCACGGACCAGCGCGCCATCGCGCGGCCTTCGAGCGGCAGAAGGGAAGCGCGGCAATCGGGCAAGCAGCGAAGGCCACGAGCGGGGCGCGGCCCAGGTGAGGCCCACATCGTTCCCGGAAGTCTGCGGGGCGGTTCGGGCGGCTGCCGTTGACCCGGCACCGACCGGTCAGAGACGGTCGGCGCGGGCGCAACTGACCTGGATTTTCGGCGATTTCATCCGGGTGGCCGGGGCAGTACGGGGGTGCGGTCGCCGACGAACGGGATCCGGCCCGGGTCGAGCCGGCCGGCCACTGCGAGCGCGGCCTCGTACGCCTGGCCCCGGGCTTGCCGATGCCGATGCGGACGCGCAGATGGTGCGGGACATCAGGATGCAGGACCACTCGGCGCCGTCGAGTGTGCCCGCGACGGCGCAGGGGGCGCGGCGCGTTGCCGGGAAGGACAATCGATGCTTGGCAGGCACCGGCCGGAATGGTGACGTCCGCGGAATGTGCGACAGCATGCTCAGCGGCACATAGCTGCACAGCGGGAATCCCGCAGCCCCCGCGCCACACCTCTACGGATGTCCTGCACACTCGCCCGCCAGGCCGCCCGAGACCGCGGCAGGACCTTACGGTGGCAGCGTAAGGGGTCCCCGTTGTCGCACCCCGCGCAGCCTCCAGGGGGCCCAATGCCTCCTGGCCCTTCGCGAGGACATCGTGATCCAAGCATTCTGCACCGACAGAAAACCGCCCGCCGAGCGGGCCGAGTACTGGACGGACGCCGTAGGCAAGGCCTTCATCCGGCTGGAGGTCCACACACAGGCGGAAACCAAGATCCACGGCACCATACGCCAGGCATGCGTCGCGGGCGTCCAGGTCGGGTCCCTCGATGCCAGCCCGCAACGGATGGTGCGAAGCGCGTCGCTCATCGCCGCGGACGGCGACGACTCGCTGGTCGTCAGCCTCCAAAGGACCGGGTACGGCATCGCCACCCAAGACGGCCGGGAAACCCCGGTCGCGGCCGGCCAACTCGTCATCCTCGACACCCGCAGGCCCTACGTCCTGGACTACACCTGCCCCGTACGACAACACGTCGCCACAGTCCCCCGCCAGCTGGTGGAACTCCCCGACTCGGCGTTGCGTCTGGCCACCGGCCGGACCTACTCCCCCGGCCACGGAATCAGCGGAATCCTCGCCTCGTACGTCAACGGACTCGTCACGATCACGGACCGCTGCATCCGCGCACCGGACCACTGCAACTTCGCACCGGCCTCCACGGAGTTCCTCAGGCAGGGGATCGTCGATGTGCTGACGGCTCTGATCGCCCTGGAGGGAAGCGCCGGGGAACAGGCCGCGGTGGAGCAGGCCCTCCTGCAGCGCCTCCGCGCGTACATCCGCGCCCACCTGGACGAGCCCACCCTCGCCCCGGCGACAGTCGCGGCGGCCCACCACATCTCCCTCCGCTACCTGTACCAGCTCTTCCAGGACGAGCCCATGACCGTCGGCCGCTGGATCAAGCGCCTCCGGCTCGAGGCCTGCCGCAGGGATCTCCTCCGCCCCGAACTCTCGGGGCAGACGGTGGCTGCCATCGCGCACCGCTGGGGCTTCGCCAGCCACGCCCACTTCAGCCGCGCCTTCCGTACGGTCTACGGCCTCTCCCCCGCGCAGTGGCGGCAGGCCGGCGTCCCGCAGGCTGCACCCCTGCAGGCCACCGGCCCCCTCCCCGGGCAGCCTGACAAGTGACCCGGGGTCTCCTCAGCTCCCGGCCCATGCCGGCGCTTAATACCGAGCGCCGCCCCGATCGCGGCTACCGCCGGGATCGGGGCGGCGGTGCACCTGCCGTCCACTGCCCGCCGGACGGCCCGGCCTCACTTCAGATGCCGGTCCAGGAAACGGCACCCGTCCTCGAGCTCGAACCACGGGGTGCCGATGTGCCCACCCGGATTGGCGTGCAGCGTCTTCTCCTTGCTGCCGAAGGCGTCGAACAGGTCCAGGGCCCGTTGCCGGGGGTTCCCTTGGTCGTCCCACTGCAGCAGGAACAGCAGCGGAATGGAGACCTGCCGGGCTTCCTCGCGCTGGGCACGAGGCACGTACCCTCCGGCGAAGAGGCCCGCGGCCGCGATGCGCGGCTCGACCACCGCCAGCCGGATGCCGAGGGCGGCCCACCCCCCGGAGTACCCGACGGGGCCGCCGATCCCGGGCAGTTCGAGGAGGGCGTCCAAAGTGGCCTGCCATTCCGGAACCGCGTTCTCGACCAGCGGGCCGATGAAGGACTCGAGGATCTCGTCGACCGGCTCACCGGCCTGCATCGCCCGCCGGAGGTCGGCACGGGCCTGCTCGTCGGCGGCGGAACGGGGACGGTCGCCGCACCCGGCGGCGTCGATGGTGGCCACCGTGTAACCGCGCGCCGCGGTGTAGCGGGCCCGGGCCACCAGACGGGGATCCGCCTTGGGCAGGCCGTTGTTGTGCGCCATCAGAACCAGCGGGAGCGGCGCGGCGGGTTCGGGCGTCCACAGGGTGCCGGGGATCTCGCCGAGGGTGAACTCGCGCTCGAGGACACCGTCGTCGAGACGCTGTGCGGAAGTGAAGTGCATGGTCGAGCCTTTCGGGAGTGCTCTTGAACGGCGCTCCCGGACGACCTACCGCCCGACCGTGACCCCGGAGTGGAGCACCCATGTCGAAACTGCGTTCACGGGTACCACCTCCTCGTTCACTCGCACGGCCTCGGGGAGGGTAGCAACGGTGGCCGTCGTCCGCCAACGGGTTTCTGCGGGCTTCGCGGCGCGACCCGGCGCTGGAGCGGCGGGTGCGGTTGCTCCTCCCGGGCCTGCCGGGAGGAGCAACCGCACCCGCGAGGTCAGGGCCTGCCAGCCGTCACGTCGACGGGAGCGATGTGTGCCAGCGGGTGGCGCCTGCCGGTCAGCATCGCGTCGAACCGCTTGTCGCCGGTGAGATACCGCCGGAAGAAGGCGTCGATGTAGGCCGCCCCGACGTGGCGCTGGCCGTCCTCGGTGAGTTGGGCCTCGTAGGCGGACGCACCGGGCTCGGTGCACCGGCCGGGACGACTGACGTCGTGGCCGGCGTCGTCCCAGGCGACGACCTGCCGGCTGTCGGGCGACCACTGCGTGTTGAAGTAGTTGTGGTTCGCACCGTGTATCTCGATCCGGTGGAACCGTGCGGTGCTCTCGGCGGTCGCGTCGGCGGCGAAGGAGAGGGCCTCCCGGCCCACCTGGCCGTCGCAGGTCCCCCGGATCACGGCCATGGGCGTCTTCGTGATCTCGTACGCCGTCATGTCCTCGGTCATGACGTTGTAGGCGGGGGCGAGCGCCATGACCGCCCTGACCTCGACGCCGGCGGGCAGCTGGGCCTTGTGGCGGTCGGCCGCCTGCCATGTGACGCCCGCGCCGCCGCGCGAGTGGCCCAGGGTGCCGACCCGGTTCAGGTCGACGTGGTGCCGGAAGTCGACGCGCCGCGGCTTGCCCGTGGCCGCGTCGCGGAACGCGCCGACGAGACCACCGCGCCCGGTGGCGTCGAGCTGCTGCCACAGGGCGAGGTGCTTGTTGATCAGGTCGGCCCGGGCGGAGGCGTTGTCGTCGCCCCACACCGATGAGGCATTGATGCCGTTGGCGCGGACGGACACCACGACGAAGCCGTGGCGGGCCAGTTTCTCGCCGAGGTAGTCGTAGCCGCGGTCGTTCGGGATGGGTGGCGTGCCCGGGGCACAGGGCCAGCTGAACAGCTTCTGCGAGGCGGCCGCGTACGCGTCCCAGTCGTCGGCCTGTTCGGCGGCGTCGCGGGCGGCCGCTGCCGCCCGGTCCGCGCACGTCTCGTGCCATCCGTGCAGGAGGACGACGAGCGGCCGCGGGGTGGTGCCGAGGCGCTCCGGGTAGTGCACGGTCGCGGCGATCTCGACCGGTTCCCCGGTTTCCGGCAGCGTGTAGGCCCGGTCACCCAGGTCGTACGTGAGGGTGGCAACGCGCTGCGGACTGTCGGCGGCGGTGCCGCGGGGCGCGGCGGAAGCGGGACTTCCCGCCAGTGCCTGTGGCAGGAGGAGCGCCGCCGTCGACGCGGCGAGTACGCAGGACCGGAGCAGTCGCCGGCGGGGAACGGCCGGTGAGTCGTTGTGCTTCAAAGATCGTCTCCATGAGCGGCGGCGTCGGCAGGCGACTGCCGTTCGCCGGATGTCGGCTTCCATCCGACAGACGCCCGGGAAGGCCCGAGGTTGCGGGGGCCGTGGATCCGGCGCCGGGTTCCGTCCCTCCCGCCCGTGGCGCCCTGCGCGCTGTGACGTGTGAGCGAGGCCGCATTCTGCCGGAATCGGCAACGACTTCCGGCCCCGCACGTCTCTAGGGGAGGAGGGTCCGCCTCCGCATGCAGACACGACATGGTGAGGTACGCATGACCCCAGATGCCACCGCCGTCAGGAGTTCGCTCCGGCCGCCGTCCGGCGCCGATGCCCCGGCCGGGCGGAGAGCACGTCGGCGATGAACGCGGCCGCGCAGCATGCTCCGTTCCTTCCTGCCCGCACCGGGGCGGGTGCGCTTCGTCGCCGCTGGGCACATCTGCTGCTGAGGTTGTCCGAAGGGCGGCGGCACAGCGGGCACCACGTGGGCGCGCTCGGACCCGCCCCCCAGGCCGCGCCCGACCGGCACCGCGGTGACGTCACGCCCGACATCAACGACCTCTACCACCACCGCAGGTTGTACTACGTCCGCATGGCCCTGCTCCTCGTCGACGACCATCCCACCGCCGAGGACGTGGTCCAGGACGCGTTCACGGCCATGTTCCGCCGTCACGGCGCGACACTCACCGCCCTGGCCGACCCCGAGGCTTACCTGAGGACCAGCGTGGTGAACGGCGCGCGCTCGGTGCTGCGCAGGCGCCGGACCACCCGCGCGTACGTGCCGGAGCGGCAAGCGCCCGTCCCACCGGCCGACGAGGACGTCCTGCTCAAGGAGGAACACCGCGAGGTGCTGGCCGCGCTGCGTTCGCTCACCCGGCGGCAGCGCGAGGTCCTCGTACTGCGCTATTGGTCGCATCTGTCGGAAGCCCAGATCGCCGAAACGCTCGGACTGTCGCGCGGGACGGTCAAGTCCACGGCCAGCCGGGCACTGACCGCCCTGGCCAAGAGGTTGGAGGCGGCCCGATGAGCGCGCGGACCGGCCCCGGGGGTACGGACCGGCTGGAGGACGTCCTGCGTGAGGCGCTGGCCGCCCGCGCCGCCGCCGTCGGCGCCGGAGACCTACGCCCGGCGCGGCCGCCGTCCTCGGCCGGCGTGCGGCGGCACTGGCTCCGGACGGCCGCCGCCACCGCGGCCGTGGCACTGGCGGCCGCGGTGGCGGCGGCCTTCCTCCTAGGGCTCGGAACCCACGAACGGCCCCGGGATCCTTCAGTGGTCCCGGCCGGTCCTTCGGTCTCACCGACCGGTGCTCCCGGCCCGACGGCGTCACCGGGCCGGAAGACCTCCGCACCCGTTCCCGCACCGCCCTCCGCCGGCCCTGCCGAGCGTTCGGGGCCCGTACGTCCCGAGGTCGCCCCGAGGTAGCCGCCGGCGCCCCGGCCGGCCTCCCGTCATCGTCAGCGGGCGTAGGCGGCCTCGACGAAGCGGATCACCCGGTCCTTCAGTGCCGCTCCCCGGGGGCTTTCGTGGATCATGCTGGTCCCGTGGAATCCGCTCGGATCGATGACGAGCTTCTTGTCCTTCGCGGCGGAGGCCGCGTACAGCTCACGGACCTGCTTCTCCACGGCGCCGTTCATGTCGCCGGGTGAGACGACGAACAGGGAGGGCGCGTCGATTCTCCTCACCGCGGCCACGCCGTCGCCGCCGCAACGGGCGGGAGAGGACATGATGAGCAGCCCGGCGACCGGCAGAGTCCGCTCGGCGCCGACGACGGCCGCGGTGGTTCCGCCGCACGACGCGCCTCCGACGAAGACTCGCTTCGCGCCCAGGCGTTTGAGTTCCGCGAGGGCGGCGCGGGCGTCCCGGTCGATGTTCTGGTTGTCGTCGGGCACCTCTTCCGAGGCGCCGTGATTGCGGTACTCCGGGAGCATCACGTGATATCCGCGGGAGGCGAGCTCCTGGCCGATGTCGAGGAAGGAGCAGATGCTGTAGCCCTGCTCGTGGTCGAGGAGCACCCCGTCGGGGCCGTCGCCGAGTTCGAGGGCGGACAGATGCGCTCCGTCACTCGTGGTCAGTGACGTCGCCTTGCCGCGCAGGGCTTCGGGAACGCAGGAGTCGACGAGGTAGCCGGAGCTGTTGCGAACCGTCCTGTCGGGCCAGCTGGGGGTGTAGGACGCGGGCGGCCGGGGAGTGGGCCGGGTGGTGCCCCGCGTTTCCCGGCCCTGCCCCGAGGGTTCGCGGGGTGACTGCTCGGCCACCGCCGACGTGTGTACGGAGCCCGGCGCGCGGGCGGCGTCCGGCCCGGCGGAGCATGCCGCCAGTGCACCGAGACACAGCAGCGCGACCAGGATCGTCCGCGGATCTCTTCTCACTCTTCTTCCTTCTCGCCTTACCGGTCGGGCGTCCGAACGGCCCTCGAGAGGGCAGGCCGGGCACCCGGGGCTGTCATCTGCGGTCGCGTCATCCGCATCCGCTTCCGCCTTGACAGACGTGTGGCCGCGGCGGGGGTTGCGGGCGCCCTCGGCGTTCTTCACCGCGCTGTCTCGTCCCGCGAGGCAGACGCGGGCCCGGCGGGCCGACCACCGTCCGATCGCCGTCCGGGGGCCCGGCGACGTCTGAGCGCGGCCACCCGGCGGACGGCACCGGGGATGCACGCCGGACGCGCACCGGTCAGGTGGGACGTGACGACGGGCCCGTCTCCGCGCTCCCTTACGGCCCCGTCGCCCCGCCGGGGCCGTAAGGGAGAGGCCCGCGGGGCCCGGCCTGCCGGAGCGTCCTGGCACAAAGCATTACTCAATGCAACAATTTCTCTCGAAGGGATGTTGTCGCCTGCCGCCCGGGAACCGCAGACGGAGG
This sequence comes from Streptomyces sp. BoleA5, assembly GCF_000373665.1. Classification (NCBI taxonomy): domain Bacteria; kingdom Bacillati; phylum Actinomycetota; class Actinomycetes; order Kitasatosporales; family Streptomycetaceae; genus Streptomyces; species Streptomyces sp. BoleA5. The sequence continues at coordinate 23,397 of NZ_KB892131.1, read as the reverse complement.
TTGTCGCCACGTCCCGCTCCCGGTGGGGAGGTGTACTGCGTGCATCCGGTCCGACCGAGCAGGGGCTTTGTCCTCCTGCTTCTCAGCGTGGTGCTGATCTCGGTCCTGCGACTGGCACTTGCGGCCGCCGACGTGCACATCATGGGCATAGCCGAGTACGCCGTCCTGATTCCGGTCGTGGCAAGTGCGCTGCTGCCGGTGCGGCAGACCGTGATCGTCGGCCTGTTCAACCTGGCCGCCGCCATCGCGCTCTACGGAGTCCTCCTTCAGGACATGGGGCGCGCCAACCAGATCACGATCATCACGGCACTGGCGGTGGCCCTGGGCATCAGCGCGGCCGTCTGCAGGATCCGTGTCGCCGGCGAGACGCGCTTCCGTCGGCTCATGATCGCTCGCGAGCGGCTCGCGCTGCTCAGTGAGGCCAGCAGCCGTGTCGGAAGCACTCTCGACGCGACCCGAACCACCGAGGAACTGGCCGAGGTCGCCGTGCACCGCTTCGCCGACCACGCCTACGTGGACCTCTTCGACAGCGTCCTCCAGGGCGACGAACCCGTCCTGCGGCCCGGCACGGGTGACCTCACCCTGCGCCGTACCGCGGTGGCGGGCCCGTCCGCGGCTTCGGAGGCGGTGCAGCCCGGCGATCCCGTCGTCTACCGGCCGGGCGCGGAACCGACCGCCGGGCTGTTCACGGGCGAACCCGGAATGCTGGAGATCACCGACCCCGGCGCCTCCCCGCCCGCCGATGAAGGCGACGCCGGCACGAGCGGGGTACGCTCCGCGCTGGCGATCCCCCTTCGCGCCCGGGGAGTGACCCTGGGCGCGGCACTCTTCACACGTATCCCGGGCAGGGATCCCTTCGACGCCGACGACCTGCTCCTGGCACAGGAGATCGGCGACCGGGCCGCGGTGTGCGTGGACAACGCCCGCCACTACACCCGTGAGCACAACATCTCCCTGACGCTGCAGCGCAGCCTCCTGCCGCCGAGCGCACCGCGGCAGCCGGCGGTGGCCGCGGCCACGCGCTACCTCCCCGCGGGCCCGTACGCGGGGGTGGGAGGCGACTGGTACGACGTCATCCCCCTGTCGGGGGCCCGGGTCGCCCTGGTCGTGGGCGACGTGGTCGGCCACGGCGTTCGCGCCTCGGCCACCATGGGCCGGCTGCGCGCCGCCGTACGTACGCTCGCCGACATCGACCTGCCGCCGGACGAACTGCTCACCCACCTCGACGACGTCGTCACCCGGCACCGGGACTTCGGTGACCCCCAGGACGTGTGCCGTGACGTCGGGCCGGCGGTCGGCGAGATCGTCGCGACCTGCCTGTACATGATCTACGACCCGGTCACACGCCTCTGCACGGCCGCCCGGGCCGGCCACCCGCCGCCCGCCGTCATGCGACCCGGATCGGACGTCGAGTACCTCGACATCCCCGCCGGCCCGCCCCTGGGCGTGGGAGGACTCCCCTTCGAGGCGGCGGAACTGGAACTGCCCAAGGGCACACGGCTCGCCCTGTACACCGACGGCCTCATCGAATCCCCGGGACGCAGCCTCGACGAGGGACTCAAGCACCTGCGGACGGCGCTGTCCGATCCCATTCCCGCGCTGGAGGACATGTGCGACCACGTGCTGCACACGGTGGTCGGCCAGGGGGCCCGGGACGACGTGGCCCTCGTCATCGCCCGCACGCAGGAACTCGACGGCACCCATGCCGTCGCATGGGACCTCACGGAGGACCTCGCGGAGGTCGGCCGGGCCCGTGACCTCGCCGCCTCCCGGCTGGAGGGCTGGGAACTCGGGGAGCTGGCGTTCACCACGGAGCTGGTCATCAGCGAGCTGGTCACCAACGCCATCCGCTACGGCTCGGGTCCGGTACAACTGCGGCTCATCCGTGAGGACACCTTGATCTGCGAGGTGTCCGACGCCAGTAACACCGCTCCCCACCTGCGGCGAGCCCGGGTGTTCGACGAGGGCGGCCGCGGGCTGTTCATCGTGGCACAGCTCGCCGAGCGCTGGGGCACCAGGCAACGGCCCGACGGCAAGACGATCTGGGCCGAGCTCGCCCTCCCGGACGCGCACCCGCAGGCGATCCGGTGACGTCCGGTGCGAGCGGAAGGTGGTCCGCGGACGGCGGTGCAGCCGCCGCGGTCGCACCGCCGGGAGCTCCGGCCGGCGGGCGCTCCCGCCAGTTCAGGGCGCGGGCTCCGCAGCCGGTCGCACCGCCCGGCACCCCCGACCGACAGCCCGAGGACACATGAACGAACTGCTCACCGCGGCGATCGACGCCCACGGCGGAAGCGCACGCTGGCGTGATCTGACCCGGGCGCGCGCGACCCTTGTCAGCGGAGGGCGCCTGTTCGCCGTCAAGGGCCTGCCGCAGGATCCCGAACCGCGCGAGATGACCGTCCTGCTGCACGAGGAGCGTGCGTCGGTCCGGCCCTTCGGCGCCCCCGACCAGAGGACCGACTTCACCCCCGGGCGGGTGAGCATCGACAAGGCCGACGGACGCGTGGTCGCCGCTCGCGAGAACCCCCGGTCCTCCTTCGCCGGCCACACCCTGGAGACCCCCTGGGACCCGCTGGACCGGGCCTACTTCAACGGCTACGCACTGTGGACCTACCTGACCACGCCGTTCCTGCTGGCCATGCCCGGCTTCACCGTCACCGGTATCGACCCGTGGCAGGAGGGGAACGAACCGTGGCAGGGGCTGCGCGCCACCTTCCCGCCCGGGATCGCCGGCCACAGCACGCACCAGGACTTCTACTTCGGCCCCGATCATCTGCTCCGCCGGCACGACTACCGCGTCGACGTCGCGGGCGGACTCGCCGCCGCGCAGTACGTGTACGACTACGTGGAGGCGGACGGCATCACCCTTCCCACCAAGCGCCGCGCGTACAGCCTCGACGCCACCGGTCACCCCGTCCCGGACGACGTCATGGTCTCGATCGACCTCAGCGACATCCACTTCGGCTGACGCCCGACGGGGCGCCGGCGAGCATCGCGCGCCGCCCAGGCGGCAGCTCCGGGGCCCGACACGTTTCCATGCAACGTCCGTCCACGTCGCCCTACGGGGTGAGCGCCACGTAGACGGATCCCTCGGTGGCGGACCACGAAAAGCCCTGGTGGACCGTGCGAGCACCGTCGGTGAGAATGCGGGCGGCCATGGCGGTGACCGACTCGGCAAGGCCCGGGGTGTTGTCCGGCGCCCACTCCCGGGCGCGGTCGGCGAACATGTAGAGGGTCTGCAGCGCCGCGTCGACGTCGTGCACCTGCTGGCCCGCGTAGGCGACGGGCTTGATCTCCCAGCACATCCGCATGGCATCGCTCCTCCGGAAGGAAGCGGCTACAGCGCCAGGATGCGGGGCGAAGGCCCGGCCCGCATGCCGGTGAGGCGGCCTGGCTGCGAGAAGGGTGCCCTGAGAACGCGCATCGCTGCTCTGACCCGCGGATCCGCGTACGGCACTCAGGAACGGGCAGGTCTGCCTCCGCCGGTGCCGGTCGGCGCCGGCGTTCGGAGGCGACACCTGGGCGCCCGTGGTCCCCGTGCACGCGCCGACGCACGCCGAGGAGCCCTCGCCGGTGGTTCCGGCGGGGCTCCTCAGGACCGAGCGCTTGCGGAGCAGGTCGAAACTCTCGGATGTGGCGGCACGACCGCGTGCTCTCGCGTGATCCGCAAGCTGGAAGGCGCATTCGAGTGACGCGGCCCGCCGCAGACCCGGGAGACGGCGAAGGCGGGACCCCGGCAGGCGGGCCGATGGCGCCGAGCCACGGTCCGGTCCCCTTGGCGCAGATCGAGCACGTCCTCGGAACCTGTCGGCGGCCGCCGCTACGATCGGCCCATGCCGATCCGGAAGCAGACCGCGCCCCCGAGACCGCTCACGGTCGGCGACGTGGTGGCGGCCCCTTCGAGGGAACTCGGCGAGTGGACGGCCGCGCAGATAGTCCGACTCGACGCCGGTTCGCAAACAGCGGCCGTGCTCGAACTGGACTGGTCCGGCCCCGAGCCGTCGTCCGCGGCCGACCTCGGCGACGTCGCCCCGCTCAGACTCACCCACCACTCGTGGAACGGCGGCCTGTCCTTCTGCAACAAGGAATGGGTCCTGCCCCGCAGCCACAAGGTCGTGGGTGCGATGCCCCTGCTCCACGACAAGCCGTCGAACTGCTGGGCCTCCGGATGGCACCTGGGCGACCAACTCGCCCGGCAACGGCGTTGGGACAGCGGCGTCCGGGAGGACCCGGTCGCGACCTGGAAGGCGGAGTACACCGGAGACACGCTGAATGAACTCCTCAGCCGGCGGACGCCACCGAGACCGGAGATCGAGCATCTGACGATCCGGGACATCGACTCTCTCGACTGCGCTCGGCTCGTCCAGTGCTTCCCCGGGGTGTCCTGGCTCCGCCTGCACGGACGCCTCGGCACCCTCTCCGGCGCGGGCGAGCTGAATCGGCTGGGCTCGCTCCGGAGGATCGGCATCGCCGAACTGTTCGGGATGACCGAACAGGACCGTCTCCGACCGCAGCACGTGCCGGAGCTGGAATGGCTGGACCTCTACAGCGTCCCCGCCGCATACGCCTCGGCCATGCGCAGCACCTGGCGACCCGAGATCCCGGCCGGCACCTACGTGTCCGTCCTCCGGGCCCGCAAGCCCGAATGGGTCGCGGAGAACCGGAGCAACCCGTTGCGCGACTGGGACGGCCGCGAACACATCGGCGCCGCGACCTACCGGAAGGCTGTCGCCCAGTACAGGACGACACGGGAAGCGATCCTTCACGTGCTCGCCGAAGAACCCGCGGACGTCTGGTCGGCGCGCATGGAAGAGGTCGGTCGGGCCTACGGTGAGGCGTTCAACAAGCTGGACCGCCGCCCGGGCTTCATCGAGACGGTCGAGCGCGAGGAACTCTTCGACGCCCTCGACCACATCGTGAAAGAGGCCGAAGCGCTCCAAGGCCGCGCCCTCAAAGACGTCGGCGACAGCCTCATCTCCGGACTGGAGTCCGTCCGGGACTGGTGACGAGGCACCGCCTTCGCGTCCATCGCCCGCCCTCGCCTCGCTCCTCGAGCCGGCCCCGCGGCGTGTCGGCGGGCGTGCTTTCGGACGAGGCCGCGTCCGGCGCGGTTCAGCGCGTACGTACCACCGCGCTGCGGGCGAGCCGGTCGTGCAGCCCCTGCCGGTTCGCGTCCATGCTGATGGCGATGACGTTGCTGATGATGATCACCGGGACAAGACCCGTGCCCACGTTGGCCAGGTGACGTATCAGCGCCGGCCCGTAACCGATGCGGCCGGTGCCGCCGAGTTCGACCACCTTGAGCCCCATGACGCGCTTGCCCGGCGTACGGCCCCAACGGCAGGTGCTGATCGGCGAGTACGTCAGCAGGAAGGCCACGACCCACACGACTGCGACCAGTCGCCAGACGCTGACGCCCCCGTCCCCGACCGTCGCATTGAGCAGCCGGTCGAAGGCGATCAGCGGCACAAGGACGACCAGCACGGCGATCACGAGATCGATACCGACGGCCACTTGGCGCTGAACGATACTTGCGGGGGTCCCGGGGCCCGAAGGAGGAGGAGCAGGCGGGAGGAGATCGTTGCCGCCGACCAGTTGTCCCAACATGCTCCCGCCGGCTCCCTTGCGCACACGATGAGTTCGTCGGTTCTCGACCCTCTATGGAATGCGCAATCTCAGACGTTGTCTCACGTGGCACGTCCCGCAGGCTTCTTGTGGCAGCTCCGAGCACTGGCCATGGCCGGACTTCGACTCCTCCGGTCGTTGCGGTCCGCCCACGGGATCTTGAGGCCGCGGGTGGCCCATGGCAGGCTCATCCCGCATGATCGATGAATTCGCGAAGGACAATCTGCACGGGAGACTGCGGCGAGACCGCAAGGTACTGCTCTGGAAGCTCGACGGCTTGTCCGAATACGACGCCCGCCGACCATTGACGGCGACCGGGACCAACCTCCTCGGCCTGGTCAAACACGTGGCCGGCATCGAGGCCCGGTACTTCGGCGAGGTCTTCGACCGCCCTTCCCCGGAACCGCTGCCCCGGTGGCAGGACCACGACGGCAGCGATCTGTGGGCGACTGAGGAGGAGACACGCGATCAGATCATCGAGTCCTACCGGCGCACGTGGGAACACTCAGACGCGACAATCAACGAACTTCCCCTCGACGCCCCCGGCCACGTGCCGTGGTGGCCGGAGCCTCATCACAACACGAACCTGTTCGCCGTCATGGTCCACGTCCTCGGCGAGACCAACCGGCACGCCGGACACGCCGACATCCTGCGCGAAGACGTCGACGGCCGAACCGGGATGCGGCCCGAACACGAGACGCAGATCGATGGGGAAGCCCGCGACGCCTACTACGCGAAGATCGAGCAGGCCGCCAGATCGGCCGCATCGGTCAAAGCACAGAAGGCCGTGCCACGTGACTCGATGTTCGAACGGCACGATGGTGGCCGTGCGGGCTGATCTGTCGAAGCGTCTGGTTCCCGATGAGCTCCGGGAGCTGGTCGCCCCGCTACTGCCGTCGTTCGTGGCTCGACCGTGACGTGCGGCGTACGGCCAACGGCCCGGGCCGGCCGGGCCGGCCGCCTACGCCGCCCTCAACAGCCGCCCCGGCGCCCGCTGTCGATAGCCTGACCGGGTGACGACCGACCTGATCCTCCTGTCGCGCGTGGCCTACCGCGGCCGTGAGATCACCGCGCCCCGGCTGCGCGGTCTGCTCGCGCTGCTCGCGGGCGAACTGCGCGCCGGCCGCAGCACCGCGCGGCTGGTGGAAGGGCTGTGGCAGGACGAGCCGCCGGCCAATCCGGCCAACGCGCTGCGGATCCTGGTCTCCCGGGCCCGCTCCCAGCTCGGCCCCGACGTCGTCGTCAGCACCCCGACCGGCTACCGGCTGGCGTTGGGCGAGGAGCAGGTCGACAGTGCGGCGGTGGTGCGGTGTGCCGAGGCGAGCGCCCGGTGCACCCGCGCCGGGGACCATGCCGCCGCCCTGGCCAGCGCGCAGGAAGGCCTCGCCTTCTGGGACACCACTCCGGACGCCGACGCCCCGCCGGGCGACCCGGTCGCGGAACTGCGCGCCGAGCGGGCGCCGCTGCACCACTCCCTCGTACGCTCCCGCGCCCTCGCGCTCGCCCGGCTGGGACGGAGTGCCGAGGCGATGGCGCCCCTCGCCGAGGTCTTCGCCCGTACCCCGCGCGACGAAGAGGTACTGGCCGAACTGCTGCGCGCCGAGGCGGCCACGGCCGGGCCTTCGGCGGCGCTCGCCCGCTACGACGGATACCGGCGCGACCTCCGGGACGACCTCGGCAGCGACCCGGGCCCCGGTCTCAAGGCCGTGCACCAGGAGCTGCTGCGGGCCGAGGCCCCCGTGGTCCGGTACGGGGTGCCGCACGACCCGAATCCGCTGCTGGGGCGGGACGAGGATCTCGCGGCGGTGGCCGCGCTGCTGCACTCCTCGCGGCTGGCCTCCATCGTCGGCCCCGGTGGGCTGGGCAAGACCCGGCTCGCACACGCCGTGAGCCGCCAGGCGGAGCAGCGGGTGGTGCACTTCGTCTCGCTGGCCGGAGTCGGCACGGACGAGGACGTGGCCGGCGAGGTGGCGTCGGCACTCGGCGGCGCGGAGGCGTCACGTGGCGGCGGGGGGTACGGCGGCCGTACGGACACGGCCGCCGGGATCGTCGCCGCCCTCGGGGCCGGTCCGGCGCTGCTGGTGCTCGACAACTGCGAGCAGGTCGTCGGTGGCGCCGCCGCCCTGGTGCGGGAGCTGGTGGCGCTGTCCAGGGACCTGCGGGTGCTGGTCACCAGCAGGGCGCCGCTGGGACTCAGCTCCGAAGCGGTTTACCAGCTGCCGCAGTTGAGCCTCGCGACCTCGATCGAGCTCTTCGAGCAGCGGGCCCGGGCCGCGCGCCACCATGTCGAGCTGCCGCCCGAGGCGGTGGCGGAGCTGTGCCGCCATCTGGACGGGCTGCCGCTCGCCGTGGAGCTGGCGGCGGCACGGGTCAGGGTGCTGTCCGTTCCCGAGATCGCCCGCCGCCTCGGCGACCGCTTCGCGCTGCTGCGCGGCGGGAGCCGGGACGCGCCCGAGCGGCACCGCACCCTGCTCGCGGTCGTGGAGTGGAGCTGGAATCTGCTGGAGGAGGACGCGCGCGCGGCGCTGCGGGCGCTGTCCGTCCTCCCCGGCGGCTTCACCGAAGGGGCGGCGGAGCGGATGCTGGACGACGGCGACGCGCCGTACCTGCTGGAGCAGTTGGTGGACCAGTCGCTGCTGAAGGCCGCCGACACCGCGGCCGGGATCCGCTTCCACATGCTGGAGACGGTGCGGGAGTTCAGCGCCGCCCGGCGGGCGGCCGCCGGGGAGGAGGAGGCGGTCACCGAGCGGTTCCTGGGCTGGGCAAGGGACTTCGGACTCGCCAACCACGACGTGCTGTTCAGCGCCGAGCCGCTGCGGCACTGGGCGCGGCTGCGCGCTGAGCAGGACAACCTCGTGCTCGCCCTGCGGCTCGCCCTCGCCCGCGAGGACCTGGCCACCACCGCCGCGGCCGGCGCGGTGCTGGCGTGCGTCTGGCTCACCGACTCGGCGGGCTTCCACCGGCTTCTGACCCTGGCCGCCGAGACCGCGGCACCACTGTCGCACTACCGCCCCGACGCACGGCACACCGAGGTCACCCGCACCCTCAGCGCCGTCTGCACCGCCGCCCCGTTCATCGGGCACGGGCCCCTCCGGCCGCGCCACCTCGTCACCTTGCGCCGTCTGCCGCCCGCGCAGCCGGACACGCTGCTGCGGGCGCTCTCCGTCGTGCTGTGCACCATGCCTGACATGCGCCCGCCCGGGTACGAGTCGCTGCGGGAACTGTGCGACGACCAGGCGTCCTTGCTCGCGGGCATCGCCGAGTGCGTGGCCAGCTACATCTGGGAGTACGAGCACGAACCGGAGCGTGCGCTCTCCTCCGCGCGCCGGATGCTCGCCCTTGTCGGCGCCGCGCCCAACCCGGCGCTCACCCTCCTGGGCCACTCCCGCTGCAGCGAGCTGTGCGCGGACGCCGGTCTCGGCGAGGACGCCTACCGGCACCTGCTGGCGGCGCTGGACGCCCTGACCCACCTGAGCGACCAGTCGCCGACGACGGGACTGCGCCGGGGCCTCGTGCTGGCCTGCCTGCAGCGCGGCGAGCCGGACGAGGCCGAGGAGTGGCTGCGGCGGGTGGAGCGGAGCCTGTCCGGGGAGCAGAGCTCCGTCTTCACACCCGATCTGGCGGCCTCGGCCGAGATCGCCCTGGCCCGCGGGCTGACCGAGCTGGGTCTCAAGCGGTGGCGGACGGCCGCCGAGCGGATGCGCGCGAGCGACGCCCCGCCCGCCGACCCGTCCATGGACGCGTGGGCGCGGGTGATCGACGCCCACGTGGTGGCCGCGCACGCGTACGCCGGGCGGCTGGAGCCGGTCGCCGGGCTGGTGGCCGAGCTGGAGGGCCGGCTGCGTGCGCTGCTCGCCGACGGCTCCCTGCCGGCCGGCGAGATCCTGGGGTACGGCACCGGGGTGCTGGCCCTCGGTCTGGCCCGGCTCGCGGCGGGCGACGCGTCGGCGGTGCGGCTGATGGCACTCGCGGAACGGCTGCACGTGTCACAGGTGTTCCATCCCACGATGTCCCTCGACCGGGCCCGGCGGACAGCCGGGGAGACGGACGGGGCGGCGTACGCCGACGCGGTGTCGGAGTACGCCGCCCTGGGGCGGGACGGGCTGCGCGAGGCGGCCCGCGCGCTCATTTCGGGTCGCGGTTGAACTGCGCCGTCGACCACAGGTAGCCGAGCACGGTCAGTCCGGCGCACCAGGCGATCGTGATCCACCCGTAGTTGCCGATCCCGGTGCCGAGCAGCAGGCCGCGCAGGGTCTCGATGGCCGGTGTGAACGGCTGGTACTCGGCGATCGGCTGGAACCAGCCCGGCATCGTGTCGGCCGGGATGAAGGCGCTCGAGATGAGCGGGAGGAGGATCAGCGGCTGTGCGCTGTTGGCGGCCGCCTCGGCGTTCGGACTGGCCATGCCGATGCCGACCGCGATCCAGGTGAACGCCAGGGAGAACAGCACGAGCAGCCCGAACGCCGCCAGCCACTCCAGCGCCGTGGCGTCCGTGGACCGGAAGCCGATGGCCACGGCGACGGCACCGACGAGGACCACGCTGGCCACGCACTGCAGCACGCTGCCGACCACATGCCCGATGATCACGGAGCCGCGGTGGATCGCCATCGTGCGGAAGCGGGCGATGAGGCCCTCGCTCATGTCCATGGAGATGTACACCGCGGCCCCGATCACGGTGCTGCCGATGGTCATCATCAGGATGCCCGGGACGATGTAGGCGATGTACTCGGAGCGGTCGGCGCCACCGCCGCCGATGCCCGCGCTCATCACGTCGCCGAAGATGTAGACGAACAGCAGCAGCAGCATGATCGGCGCGAGCAGCAGGTTCAGGGTCGTGGACGGGTAGCGCCGCGCGTGCAGCAGATTGCGGCGCAGCATCGTGCCGGAGTCGCGGACCGCGAGGGAAAGGGTGCTCATCGGACGTTCTCCTTGGGCTGGTCGGGGACGCCCGCCGGGCCGGTGAGGGCGAAGAACACGTCGTCGAGGTCGGGGGTGTGCACGGTCAGCTCGTCCGCCTCGATGCCGGCCGTGTCCAGCCAGTCGAGGATGGAGCGCAGCTCGCGCTGGCTGCCGCCGCTGGGGATCTGCAGGGTCAGTGCCTCGTCGTCCCGGGTCACCTCGCGCAGTTCGGCGGCGGCGGACCGGTACGCGGCCGGGTCGGTGAAGCGGAGCCGCACGTGGCCGCCCGGGATGAGCCGCTTCAGCTCGTCAGCGGTGCCCTCGGCGGCGATCCTGCCGTCGTCGAGCACCGCGATACGGTCGGCGAGCTGGTCGGCCTCCTCCAGGTACTGGGTGGTGAGGAAGACGGTGACGCCACCGGAGACCAGTTCGCGGATGATCTGCCACATGGTGTGGCGGCTGCGCGGGTCCAGGCCGGTGGTCGGCTCGTCGAGGAAGATGGTCCGCGGGCTGCCGACCAGGGTCATGGCGATGTCGAGTCGGCGCTTCATGCCGCCGGAGTAGGTGGACGCCGGCTTCTTCGCGGCCTCGACCAGGTCGAACCGCTCCAGCAGCTCGGCGGTGACCCGGCGCCCCTCGCTCCTGGACAGGTGGTGCAGGTCCGCCATGAGGAGCATGTTCTCCTCGCCGGTGATCAGTCCGTCGACGGCGGAGAACTGCCCCGTGACGCCTATCTCCGCGCGTACCGCCTGCGGGTCGACGCCGATGTCGTGGCCGCCGACACGGATGTCGCCCGCGTCGGCGGTGACGAGGGTGGAGAGGATGTTGACGACGGTGGTCTTGCCGGCGCCGTTGGGGCCCAGGAGGGAGAAGACGGTGCCCGCGGGCACGTGCAGGTCGATGCCCTGGAGGACCGTCTTGTCCCCGAAGGACTTCCGCAGCCCCGTGGCTGCGATCGCTGATCCGTGGGTCGTTGTCATCATGCCCCGGAGTCTGCGGGGCGCCGCGTTCAACGGCCTTTCAGCGCGGTTTCATTCACCGGCGATGGCGGGTGACACGGTGAAATGGCCTGGTCGCCGCCATCGCGCTCGGGTGGCGGGTGTTGTCGTCCACCGGTAGGGAGTGTGCGAACCCCGCGCGTCGCCGAAGGCCGGCACGAGGCCCGGCGTCAGTCGGGCCGGTGGGAGTCGGCTCTCCCCGCCGCGTGTCGCGACCGCACCTCGCGGGGGCTCACGCCGTATGCGGTCTTGAAGACCCGGCTGAAGTGGGCCGCGCCGGCGAACCCCCACCGGTGGGCGATGGCCTCGATCGTCATGAACTCATGGGCTGGCGAGGCCAGTTGTTTCCTGCACTCCTCGAGGCGCTGCGTCCTTATCCATTCGCCGAGGGTGATTCCCGCTCGGGACAGGGTCAGGTAGAGCCAGCGTACGGAAACGTCATGCTCGGCTGCGAGGCGCTCGGCGGTCAGGTCGGGGTCCGCCAGATGGAGGCGGACGTACTCCTGAACGCGCTCGAGAAGTGTGCTGTTCAAGGGCGCTCTGGCCAGGTCGTCCCGGTCCAGGACCACGCTGACCACAGCCCTGATCAGGTCGAGACTGGGATTCATGAACAGGGCGGTCTCAGCCTCGCCGGCAGCGGTCTGATGGCGCGCCAGTCGGGTGAAGAATGCCGCTGTGGCACCCACGACCGGGCGCTCCGAACTGAGTGGCACGGCAGTGATCCGGTCGAGCAAGGACGGCCGCAGCCCCAGGACATGCGTGGGAACGCGCACGAGAACCGAACGCGTTGGGCCGTGGAAGGCGACCTCGTAGGGCTTCGCATTGTCGAGCACCGTGAGATCCCCGGCCCTTCTCCACGCCTGCCTACCGCCCTGGCGGACCTGGGAGACCCCCGCCTCCTGGAGATGGACGAGAACGTGCGGCACCATGTCCCCGTCCACCGGGGTGGAGTCACACAGGAGGCGGGCGACGTTCCAGCCGATCTCCGAGACTTTCACCGATCCCAGTGCGTTCGTGGTCGCACAGGCGCGCTGACGATGCGGATTCGACGGAAGGTCCACCTCCACGCGGCCGGTGATGGACCACGAGAATTCACGGATCGCGTCCGCACGATCACCAGGAGCGAGCCTCGCGGCGTCGAGTCGGTCTGCCATGCGGGCTTCCTCCTGAACGGGTCGCGGAGCCTGCGTAGCTGGGCGGATTTCCACGCTACTGCCGCCAGTGGGCCCATTCAGCAGATTTTACTGCATTATGCATATTATTTTCGTTTCGCCCTGCACCGCACCGGCGTGCCGCCGGTGCGCTCTCCAGCAGGCCGGCGCCGTCCTCGACTTGGCCCCCGTCGGCGACCCGGGCACCGCACGGTGCCCTGCCGAAACGGTCGGCCTCCTACGAGGATGCGGACCTCACGCCACCGCGTCGTACGAGACCCGTGACCGGACACCGCCGCGAGTGCGCGGCCGCGGGCCGCGCTCCGCGAACACGGTCAGACGCAGCACGAGATAGCGGCCGATCCCGACGAGCGCGGTGGCCGACAGGTACACCGACTGCTGCAGGACGACGCCGGCGCCGGGGCGGAGCAGCGCCAGTGCGCCGACGGCGGCCGACGTGACCAGCCAGCCGGCGGCGACGGTGGCCGCGCTCTTCAGATGACCGGCCAGACCGGGACGGCCGTGGCCGAACGACACACGGGCGTGCAGTTCGGTGGCGGCCACCGAGGAGGCGACGGTGGTCAGCACGTTCGCCGCCATCCACGGGATCCACTGCGAGAGCACGAACAGGGCCGCCGAGGCCGCCAGGGTGACCGCGCTGCCCAGTCCGGCGAAGCGCGCGAAGGCCGCGGCGTGCCGGCGCGTCAGTCGCAGCCTGTTCATGGTGGTCCCCTCCCGGATCGCCGCCCCTCGCGGGGCCTCGTCATCCCGGAGAGCGTGGCCGACCCGGCGTTCACCGCCGTTTCACGGTGTTTTCAAAGGCACCGGCGGCGGTGAAAGCGCTGCGGCTCGAGCAGCTGGCCGCCATCAGTCGCGGCGAAGCCGAATTCGCGTCGCTTCTCCCCGAACAGCACCGCTACGACGTGCACTTCGAAAACCTCCCCGACTGGCGGTCCGCCCCGTCGCGATGATTCCGGCGGCTCGGCGCGCCCCGCGGCCGCACCGGCTTCCGGGCCGCCGGGCAGGACATAAAGAACGCGTAAAGATTGCCGGGATCCGGCAATGACCGAGTGCCGCGCTCCGTGACAGGATCGCGGTGTCTTCGAAAGACCGGATCGGCGAGCGGGCGGGGGGCGGGGGGCGGGATGCAATGGTTTCTCGGTCTCGGCATCGCCGGTCTGGTGGTGCTGGCGCTGGCCCTGGTCTTCGACGGCGTCCTGGACGGACTCTTTGAGGGGCTCGGCGCGGCCTGGACGGACTGCTGTCCCTCCCGGTGATCGCCGGATTCGTGTCGATGCTGGGCTTCACCGGCGCTGTCGTCCTGGGCACCACGGGTCTCGGGACGGCCTTCGCGGCCGCGGCGGGAGTGGCCGCCGGGGGCTTCGCGGGCTGGCTCGCGTGGAGGTTCAGGATCGCCGACTGACGCGGGGCGAGGGGCCGGCGGTGTCACGCACGGGGCCGGACCCGTCCGGGAGGAGGAGGGGAACCGTGCGCGACCCGGCCGGAGGGACCTCCCTGACCGTCGGTCTCCTCGTCCTGGGCGGGGTGCAGATCCTCAACATCGGGCTCGCCGTCGAGCTCGGCGTCATCGCCGCCGTGGGCGGCCTCGCGGGCCTTGCCCGGTGCCTCCTCGTCGGGGACCACGGACACTGGCTGGTCCACGCGGGCGCAGTCGTGGCCGCGACGGCAGCAGTGGTCATGAGCTTCGCACTGCCGGTGGGGTACCTGCCCTGGCTGCACGTCTGACCGCAGAGGCGCGCCCGCAGGTACGGGATGAGGCGGAGGATCCGTTCGTGGAGGTGGTACCGGTGCGGACGAGGGCGATCAGACGGCCCGTGTACGGATGGCTGCCCGTGGCCGGCGGGGTGGGCACCTACGCCTTGGCCGCCCTGTTCATCGGCCCCCTGCACGAGGCCCCGGGAGGGGCGGTGCTGCTCGGGGGCGTGACCCTCTTCTTCGGGCGTGCTCCACAGGCGTGCCCGCCCGCCCCGTACCGGGAGCGGATCACGCCGCGGCCGGTCGACGCCGCCGGAATCCGGAGCCCACCATGGCGGCGAACACGACGGCCCAGAACGCCGCGGCGACCCAGACCTCCCAGCGGCCCATGCTCGTCATCCAGGAGGTCCCGGTCGCACGTCCCAGCTCGTGCGTGGTGACGGCGTACATCCCGATCGGGAAGACGAGGTTCCACCAGCCGAGGTCGTAGCGCAGCGGAATGCGGCGCAGCGCGTGCCGCCACACGCCCAGGGCGAGCAGGAGCGGGATGAGCCAGCCGGAGAACGACCACAGGACGAAGGACGTCCCCACGAGGATCTCCCGCGACAGAATGGTGCTGCCCGGTGGGAGGGCGATCAGCCGCACCGGGACGAGCACGGCGATCGCCGCCGCCCCCATGAAGATCCAGACCGACGTCATGAGGCCTTCCGGCCGGACGGGCCGGGCGAGCAGTCTGGCCAGGACGATCGCGGAGATCAGCAGGTACTGCATCAGGCCGACGGCCCAGCACACCACCGCCAGCACGGGCAGCACGTGTCCTGAGGTCACCCGGGCCAGCGAGGCCGCAGCGAGTGCCACCGACTCCGAGCTCACCGCCCACAGGAACCATGTGCCGTTCACCTGGTCGAACGAGGGGCCCCGCTTCAGGGTGGTGATGAGCGCGAGCGGAATGCCGTAGCCCAGTACCAACCACCCCAGCGCCCCGAACGCCAGGAACGCCCCGGAGGCCGCCGTGTGGCCGTCCGGCGCGAGGCGCGAGGCCAGCACGTTGGAGGAGACGGCGAGGGTGAGGAAGGCGAAGGCGCGCGGCCCGTGGAAGTCCGCGACGAACCGTTCACGGTTTCGCAGCAGGCGCCAGGCGTAGGCGGGCACCAGTACCGCGAAACCGGCCAGGGCCACCCACAGCAGCGCCGCGGAGGCCGTGCGGGCGCCGTTGGCGTACAGGGCCGTGGAGACGATGCCGGTGCCCATGACAAACGCCAGCGCGCCGGGGTTGAGGTCCGCCACCGCGGCGGAGACGGCCGCTCGGCGTCCGGGCGGCCGGGGACCGGGGCCGGGCGTCCGCTCACCGGTTCCGCGGCGGATGATCTTCGACATGACGTGGCCTCCGGCCGCTCTCGCGGTAGCCGCATTCACCGATGTGCGCACTTCATCACCTTTCGGGCGCGGAGGCAGTCCGGGAACCGCCGGGCAACGCCGTGGCGGCAGCCTGCGCCGCGCCCTGGACGACGGTTTCCGCGACGGCCCGAGCGGTCAGTCCCGCCTCCGTGAGGATCTCGGCACGGGTCGCCTGCCGGGGAAACCCGTCCTCCACGCCCAGGACCCGCACCGGGGTACGGACACCGGCCTCCTGCAGGGCTTGGACCACCGCCGTGCCCACTCCCCCGGTCCGCAGGCCGTCCTCGACCGTGACGACCAGGGCGTGGCCGGCGGCGAGGGCGGGCAGTTCACCGGGAAGCGGCTTGACCCACAGCGGGTCCACCACGGTGACCTCCACCCCGCGCTCGGCGCAGAGCGCCGCCGCTTCGAGGGCGACGGTGGCCGTCGTTCCGACGGCGATCAGCAGGACGGTTCCGGTGCCGGGCGCCGCCTCACGCAGGACGTCGACCGCGCCGGCGCGAGCGGCCGCCGGGATCTCCGGGCCGACCGCCCCTCGCGGGTAGCGCAGGACGGTCGGCGCGTCGGTGATCGAGACGGCCTGCCGCAACCGTTCCCGCAGCGTGCACGCGTCGCGCGGCGCCGCGATGCGCAGGCCGGGGACCGCCTGGAGCATCGCCAGGTCCCAGAGTCCGTTGTGGCTGGGTCCGTCGTCGCCGGTGACCCCGGACCGGTCGAGCACGAGGGTCGCGCCGAGACGGTGCAGCGCGAGGTCCATCAGCACCTGGTCGAGCGCGCGGTTCAGGAAGGTGCCGTACAGGGCGATCACCGGGTGCAGCCCCGCCATGGCCATCCCGGCGGCCGAGGCGACCGCGTGCTGCTCGGCGATCCCCACGTCGAAGAAGCGTGCCGGGTACCGTGCGGCGAAGTCGTTCAGGCCTACCGAGCCGGGCATGGCCGCGGTGATCGCGACGACTTCGGGGTGGGTGTCCGCCAGTTCCAGCAGCTCCCGGCCGAACGCCGCCGACCAGGTCGGCAGGGCGGGGCGAAGCGGTCGCCCCGTCCGCGGGTCGATGGCGCCGATGCCGTGCAGATGGTCCTCCTCGTCCTGCTCGGCGGGCGCGTACCCGAGCCCCTTGCGCGTGATGCAGTGCACGACGACGGGCTCGCCCTGGGCCTTGGCACGCTCCAGGGCCGCTTCCAGGGCGGCGATGTCGTGCCCGTCGACGGGCCCGATGTACCGCAGTCCCAGCGCGCCGAAGAGCGAGTGCGGCGTCACGGCCTCGGCGTGGTCCTCGACCAGGCCCGCCCTCAGCCCCTCCTTGATGCCCTCCTTGGCCGCGTGCAGGGTGCGGTGCAACGCGCGTCCGGGCGTCCCGGCGCCGCCGAGGGCCTGCTTGCCCCAGCCGGCCAGACGCTCGTAGCCGGCGTGGGTGCGCAGGGCCGCCAGGTGCCGCGCGAGTCCGCCCACGGTCGGCGCGTACGAGCGGCCGTTGTCGTTGACGACGATCACCACCGGCCGGCCGGGTGCCTCCGCGATGTTGTTGAGGGCCTCCCAGGCCAGGCCGCCGGTGAGCGCTCCGTCGCCGACGACGGCGACGATGTGCCGGTCCGCCTCTCCGGTGAACTGCGCGGCCTTTGCCATGCCGTCGGCGTACGACAGGGCCGCGGAGGCGTGGGAGTGTTCGATGTGGTCGTGCGCGGACTCCTCCCGGCTGGGGTATCCGGACAGGCCGCCGCGCTGCCGCAGGCCGGTGAACTCGCCGGCCCGCCCTGTCACGATCTTGTGGACGTACGCCTGGTGGCCGACGTCCCAGAGCAGCCGGTCACGCGGGGAGTCGAAGACGCGGTGCAGTGCAAGCGTCAGTTCCACGACGCCGAGGTTCGGCCCCAGATGCCCGCCCGTCGCCGCGACGTGCCGGATCAGGAAATCGCGGATCTCCCCGGCGAGCCGGACCAGCTCCGGGTGGCTCAGACCCCGCAGGTCCGCGGGCTGGTCGATCCGTGCCAGCAGGCTCATGTCGCCGTTCCTCCTCGATACCGCCGTGCCGTCGGCTGACGCGCGGTACGCGGCCGAGCGCCGCGCCGCACGAGTCACCGCTCACGCTGTGCGAGCCCCACCGCTCCGGCCCCGTGTCGCCGCGCTGACGACGATAGATCCGGGAGCGGGCGGGGACGGACGGTCCCCCGTGCCGCATCGGCCCCACATCAGGACATCGGCGGGCGGACGCCCCAGGGCGCGCGGACGTACCAGGGCGCGCGCAGGCGACGCGGTGTCCCGATCCGAGGGCTTCATGGCCCGCCGGCCCGCCATCGGCCCCGCGGGAAAACCCGCTCAAGCTCTTGAGGCCGCGAGTCGGCGGCCGTGGATCCGTCCCGGGGAGAAGACATGACCGACCGAGATCCGGTGGACGCCACGCGGCAGCCGCCACCCGTCCTGTACGACCTGGCGCTCCTGCAGGGCGAGTTGCCGGCGCGGCACCGTCTGTCGCTGTACGACTGCCTGATCCTCGGTGCCCTCGCGGGAGCCGAGGGCCGGGCCGTGCCCGTCGTACGGCTGACCGCGTTCCTCCGGGAACCGGCGACCCGGATGTCCTCCCAGCTGAGGGGCCTGGAGGCGGCAGGACTGATCGAACGCCACCGCCGGGACAGGGATCACAGGAGGGTCGAGGTGACCCTGACCGACGCGGGACGTGCCGCGTTCGCCGACGCGGAACGGACCGCGCGGGAGCTGTTGCGCGCGCATCTCGCCCCGTGACCGCCGCACGCCCGGCAGCCGGACGGCCGGGCCCGCGCCGAGAGGTGCGGGTCCGGCCGCGCGCACCGGGCCGCGGCCGTCGACGTGACGCGGAGGCCCGGTGCCTCAACCGGCCGCCACCTCGGCCTGATCCGGCCAGCTGCTCGTGATGACCTTGCCGCGCGTGTAGAAGTGCACCGCTTCGCCGCCGTACATCCGGTGGTCGCCGAAGGCCGAGTCCTTCCAGCCCCCGAACGAGTGGTAGCCCACCGGCACCGGCATCGGCACGTTCACACCGACCATGCCGGTCTCGACCTCGAGTTGGAACCGGCGGGCCGCGCCGCCGTCGCGGGTGAAGATCGAGCTCGCGTTGCCGAACGGGGAATCGTTGACGATGCGTACGGCCTCCGCGTAGCTCTCCGCGCGGACCACGCACAGCACGGGGCCGAAGATCTCGTTCCGGTAGGCGTCGGAGTCGGTGCGGACCCTGTCGAGGAGCGAGATGCCCATCCAGTGCCCGTTCCCGAGGCCCTCGACGGTGAAGTCCCTCCCGTCGAGCACCACATCGGCCCCCTGGGCGGCCGCGCCCGCGACGTAGTCCGCGACATCGTCGCGGTGTGCCTTCGTGACGAGCGGGCCCATCTCGGACGCCGGGTCGTCGCCCGGGCCGATCCTGACCCTCCCGGCCCGCTCGACGATCCGGGGCACCAGCGCGTCGCCGGCCGCCCCGACCGCGACCACCACGGAGACCGCCATGCAGCGCTGGCCCGCCGAGCCGTAGGCGGCGGTCACGGCGGCCTCGGCGGCCGCGTCGAGGTCGGCGTCGGGAAGGACCACCATGTGGTTCTTCGCGCCGCCGAGAGCCTGCACACGCTTGCCCGTCGCTGCCGCCCTGCGGTACACGTGCCGGGCGACCGGCGTGGAGCCGACGAACGAGACCGCCGCCACGTCCGGATGGTCGAGCAGCGCGTTCACCGCGACCTCGTCGCCGTGCACGATGTTGAGGACGCCGTCCGGAACGCCGGCCTCCGCCGCCAGCTCCGCGAGGAGCATGGACGCGGACGGGGCCTTGCTGCTCGGTTTGTGGACGAAGGTGTTCCCGCAGGCGATCGCCATCGGGAACATCCACATGCCGATCATCGCGGGGAAGTTGAACGGCGAGATGCCGACGATCACGCCGAGCGGCTGACGTACCGAGACCACGTCGACCAGGCTCGACACCTCCGTGGACGTCTCCCCCTTGAGGGCGGCGCCCAGCCCGCAGGCCAGCTCCACGATCTCCAGGCCGCGGGCCACCTCGCCCAGCGCGTCCGCGTGGACCTTGCCCTGTTCGGCGGTGATCAGCGCGGCGAGGTCGTCGCGGCGCGCGTCCAGCAACTCGCGGTAGCGGAAGAGGATCGCCGTCCGCTGCGCGAGCGAGGACGTGCGCCAGCCCGCGTAGGCGTCCTTCGCCGCCGCGACCGCCGCGGCGACCTCGTCGGCGCCGCCCATCGCGACCCGCGTGGTGACCTCTCCGGTCGCGGGGTCGGTCACGGGGCCCCAGGTACCGGAGGCGCCGGCGGCGCCCCCGAAGGGCTTGCCCGCGATCCAGTGGGTGACGGTCTTCATCGGCGGTACTCCTCCAGGGTTGACGGCGGCGGGCCGTGAGGGCCGTGTCGTGCACCTCACGGGCCCCGACCGCAGCCCGATGCTCGGCGGCCCCGGGCCGTGGGCCCGGGAGAGCAGGACTGCTGACATCGAAGCTACGTCGCCGATCCGCGCGCTCAGGCCCTTCGGAGCCCCACGTCCCGAAGTGCCCGGCTCCTGTCCGGGATCGCCGTGGGGTGGATCACGCCAGGAAGTGCGCCCGGCCTTCCGGTGCGCGGGTGGTTGCGGTGGCCATCGTGGCGGCGGGTCTGCCCCGGCCCGCGCCACACGTCCCTCAGACCGCAGCCGCCGCACGAGACCGCCGCCTCCGCGGTCCTCAGGCGGCCTGCCGCGGCGGAAGGAAGGCGCCGGCGGTCTCCGGGTCGGGCCACGGCGTGACGGTCTCGCCGGCGACGAGCCAGCCGTAGGCACCGCCTCGCTTCAGACGCAGCTCGTAGAGGAACGGGGCAGCGGTGTCGCTCATGCGGCGGTAGAGGAGCGCGGTCGCGTGCTCGCCCTGGTCCTCGGCGTGCAGGATCCTGTACTCGGTGGACAGCGGTGCCTCGCCCGCACTGCCCCGGGCGGCGAACTCCGCGAAGACCTCCTCGCGGGGAGCTGCCGCGATGGCACCCTCGGCGGTCGGGAAGAGGATCGCCATGTCGTCCGTGTAGAGCTTCTCCATGGCGTCCATGCGGTAGTTGCTCCCGTCGTGCACGACCCGGGAGATGAACTCCTGCATTTCCGTGGTGATTGCGCTCATGATTGTTCTCCTTCTTCTCGGGTTGCCGGCGCTTGCTCGGGACAAGGCGGCCGTCGGGCGGTGGTGCCGCGACGGGCGTCGTCGCCGACGTGGTCTGCGGGGCGAGGTGCGGACCCGAATCCGGCCCGTGTTCACACTGTTGGGCTCCGCGTACGTCGAGAAATCAATGTTCGACGCATACCGAACAAGCTAACACGACCGACTTTGCCGCCGGCGGGCGATGCGAGCGTGACGGTCCTCTCATCACCGTGCGCACACGGTGTCACGTGAAGTCGGGACAGTGGTGCGTGACTCATGCCACCCACAGGGAGGTCCCGGCCGACGCGTGTGCGATGTACCGTCGCAAAAGAAGTTCGACAACTGCCGAACATACTTACCCCCGCGGTTTCCTCCGTGCGGTGAAATCCTGCGCCCACGCCGACCGGCGGCCGGATACTGCGGTCCGCGGCGGCCACCGGGTGAAGCCGCCATATCTCACGGCGCATGGAGTGGCTCGATCAGGCGCGCGTACCGCGCATATCCCGGGTTCGCATCACCAGGCCACGGTTCGGGTCGCGGCCGTACACGCCGGAGATTCCTTGCGGCCCCGTCGGCCAGGCTGCCTGGATCTACGAGAAATTCGGGATCTGGACCGACAGCGACCGGAATCCGGAGTCGGTTCTCACCATGGACGAAATGCTGGACGACATCACCCTGTACTGGCTGACGAATACAGCGGAATCCGCCGCACGCTTCTACTGGGAGAACTCGGACGTCACCATGAACGCCGTCAGGATCGACGTGCCCATGGGCGTCACACTGTTTCCCAAGGAGTTCTACACGCCGCCGCGCGCCTGGGCCGAGAAGGCGTTCTCCAACCTCGTCTACTGGAACAAGGCCGGCAGGGGCGGCCACTTCGCGGCGTTCGAGCAGCCGAAGGTCTTCGCGGAGGAAGTACGCAGGTTCGGCGAGCTGTTCCGCTGACGACGCGCGGCACCGCAGGGGCGGCCCGCTACGGAGGACGATGGGCCGCCCCGGGTGGTGGACGGGCCGAGCGCCACGCGTGGAGAACGCCGCGCATCAGGGTGCGCCGGTGCGGAAGCTTGTGCCATGTCTCACCATTCGAGTCACAACGTCCCCCTCATGTTATGTTCGAAGTTCGTAAAACATCAAACATTGGAGAACCGCCATGTCAAGCCCCTCGAACCCGCCCTTCTCCGGCCACGTCGCGATCGTCACGGGAGCCGGTTCCGGTATCGGCCGCGCGACGGCGATCGCCCTGGCGCAGGCGGGGGCGAATGTGCTCGGCGTCGGCCGCCGGAGGGACGCCCTCGACGAGACCGCCCGGGCGCACGCGAACATCGAAGTCCTCTCCGTCAACCTCGTCGAGGACGGCGCCCCCGCCCAGGTCGTCGGCACCGCCGTCGAGCGCTGGGGACGACTGGACCTGCTGGTGAACAACGCCGGCGGCACGGCCGTCATGCCGCTGGCCGAGGCGGACAAGCAGGTGATCGCGGACCTCTTCCACCTCAACGTCGTGGTCCCGAGCATGCTCGCCCACGAAGCCCTGCCGCACCTGCGCACGTCGTCCGGCAGCATCGTCAACGTGTCCAGCACCTACGGGCACCGCCCCATGGCCGGCGGTTCGCACTACTCGGCCACCAAGGCCGCGATCGAGCAGATGACCCGCAGCTGGGCCCTCGAACTCGCCGCCGAGGGCATCCGCGTCAACTGCGTCGCCCCCGGGCCCACCAGGACCGACGTCATGCTCGCCGCCGGACTCACGCCCGAGGCGGTCAACGACATGTACGCCTACGAGCAGGCCCGCATCCCCACCCACCGCATCGCGGACGTCGACGACATCGCGCACTGGATCCTGCGCATGGCCGAGCCCGCCGGACGCCAGGCCACCGGCCAGGTCATCACCGTCGACGGCGGCCTCGAACTCATCTGACGCCTGCACCGTCGCGGCTCTGGTGGTGTCCCGGGCGCAGCCCGGGGCTCGTCGGCGGAGCATCCGCGGAAAAGACTCGGGCGGTGGTGTCGAGAACCCGCGGCCGGCTCCGTCCCCGTGGTGAAGGCGGCCACAATGGGGTCGCACCGGCACCAAGGAGAGCCACGATGGCCAAGTACCTGCTGCTCAAGCACTACCGCGGCGCACCGGCGGCGGTGAACGACGCACCCATGGACCAGTGGACCCCCCAGGAGATCACCGACCACATCCAGTACATGCACGACTTCGCCGCCCGACTGGAGAAGACCGGAGAGTTCGTCGACGCCCAGGCCCTCGCCCCCGAAGGCACCTGGGTCCGCTACGACGGCGAAGGCCGCCCACCCGTCACCGACGGCCCCTTCGCCGAGACCAAGGACCTCATCGCCGGCTGGATGATCATCGACGTCGACACCCACCCACGCGCCCTCGAACTCGCCGCAGAACTCTCCGCCGCCCCCGGCGCCGGCGGCAAGCCCATCCACGAATGGCTCGAACTCCGCCCCCTCCTCACCACCCCACCCACCACCACCGAATGA
>NZ_KB892130.1:0-39215 GCF_000373665.1 Streptomyces sp. BoleA5 | reverse complement strand
GTTCTGCACGTCACGCTGGAGCGGGTCGCGGGGGATGCCTCCAACGCTCATCTGAATGTGAGGGTGGGTCGTGCGCAGGGGGCGATGAACCAGCATCAGTGGCGGGTCGATGCCTCGGAGCAGGATCTGGCGCANGAGTTGGGCCATCAGCTGGGTCTGCGGGACGAGTACCGGGACACCACGGCCGGGCATCGCCCCGAGGTCGACGGCAGCCTGATGGGCAACTATCACAACGCCGCCCCGGAGGGCCTGTCCCAGGGCGGACTGCGCGGCCGGTACCTGGACCTCATCCACTCCCAGGTCGCGAGCCACGACCACGTCCACGTGCCGCAGCTCACCGCCGCCTCGGACGACGTGATCGCACCGGGTGGCGGCACGGCGGAACGCGACCTGCTCGACCCGGCCGTCTTCAAGACGCAGACGTCCGCCTCCGGTTCGGCGATCGACGCCGTCGAACGCCGGATGGCCGAGCTCCACGACGTGCACGGGACGGACCTCGCCGGGCGGATCACGGCGCTCGACGAACTGACCGCGACCGCCGACGACTTCCTGACCGCTCACCGTGGCGCACCGGGCGCCGCCGGCGTCGAGCGCGTGCTGGTCCAGGCCCGTGCCGAGAGCGGCGCCTACCGGCTGCTGCAGGAGCACGGCGCGTTCGGCACGGGACACGGCGGCGGCGTGGCCGCCCTCGACGACCTGACGACCCGCGTCCGTGCCGTCCTGGCCGGCGACGACCTCACGCAGGCGACCCGCCTGCGGCTCCAGGACGCGCTCACCGAGGCCGAACGCCAGGCCGGCGCCCTGCGCCTGCTCGCGGGGAACGACGTACCGGCAAGGCCGGCCCCCGCCCCGGCGGCCGCGGGGCGCGGCACCGAAGACGTCCCCTGGGCCGAGGACTACCGCCGGGTGGAGGAACTCCTCGGCCGCGAGGGGGATCCGCGCCGGGAGGGCTGGGGCGATCTGACCCGGGCCCGGCAGGACCTCGGCAGTGCGGAGGACGCGCTGCCGCACGGCGAGGCGAGCACATCCCAGGGGCTCAGCACGATCGAGGAGCAACTGCGCTCCGACACGCTGGCGGCCCGCGACCGGGTCACGGCCGCGATCGACGGCCTGCGGGACCAGGGGATCGACCCGCACCAGGTCGAGAACCGGATCCGGGGCTTCAACGAGCGGGCCGCCGTCGACCGCGGCGCGACCCCCGGCGCCGGCAGGCTGAGTGAACTGCTCGGGAACCCCGAAGGGAGCGTCACCCGGGTCGAGTTGAGCGACTCCGGCATCGAGGGGAACAACGGACTGGTCATCGAGCGCGTCGAGGCCGGCGACGGCAGCGTCAGCCACCGCGTCCTCGGCCGTGGGCTCGAGCTCGACGAGGGCCGGACGGTCGCCTTCCGTGACGGCGGGTTCGACGTGCGGCACACCGCGTCGGACACGGTGGTCCGCTACAACGAGTCGGGCGTCAGGACCGCCCAGGAGGTGCCGCTGCGGAACGCGGCGGAGGTCCCGAACGGCCTGCGGCTGCACACCGATCTCAACGGCCGCGGCCGCCCCGTGGCGGTCCGCCTCACCGGTCCGGACGCCGAGCACCACCTCGCGGAACCGCTGGAGGACGGGGCGGTCCGCGTCACCGACATCCGTACCGGCGGAACCACGCGCTTCCGCACGAGCGGCCGCCCGATCGACGAGGGCCTGCGGCTGCGGGGAGCGGACGGGGCGCCGGCCGAGGGAGACCTCGTGCTGGTGCGTGAGGAGGGCACCACCCGCGTCACCGACGTCCAGGGGCGCGACGTGCCCGGCACGGTGACCCCCCTGGGCGACGGCGCCGGTTTCCGGATCACCGACGACGTCAGCGGTGCGTCCGTACGCCATGACGGGGCCGGCCGGCTCCAGGAGAGCGGAGTGTCGCTCACCCGCGCGGACGGCGGACGCGGTGACCTGTTCCTGGCCCGCGACGGTGCGGGCACCCACACGCTGACGAACGCCCTCGGCGTCCCGCAGCGCGGCGACGTCACCGCCCTTCCCGGGGGCGCCGGTTTCCGGATCATCGACGACGGGACCGGCGCGACGTCCCGCTACACCCCGGACGGCCGCTGGCAGGACGCCGGGACCGCCCTCGCGGACCCGGCGGACGGGACCCGCGGGGCCAGGGTCGCGGTCGCGGACGGCTCCGGCGGGCTGCGTCTCACGGACGGCCTGGGCAATCCGCTGACCGAGCGTGTGACGGACGTCGGCGGCGGCCGGCTCCGTACGATCGACGGCACCACGGGGCGGACCGTGCTCCACGACCCCCAGGCCCGTCCGGTCGAGACCGGGACGGCACTCGCCGATCCGGCGACCGGGCGCGGCGCCCGCTTCGTCGTCCCGGACGCCGCGGGCGGCCACCGGCTCACCGACGCCACGGGCGCCGCCCTGCCCGAGCGGGTCCAGGCCCTGCCCGGCGACGGCGGTTTCCGTGTCACCCACGCCACCGGCTACCGGACGTTCGCGGCCGACGGCGCCTTCACCGGCGACGGCCTGCGCCTCACCGGCCGCGGCGGCGAACCGGTCGGCCACCTGGACCAGGCCGCGGGCGGAGGACGGCGGTGGCTGGACGACACGTTCGCGCCCGACCCCCAGCGGGCCGTCACCGTCCACGGGAACGGCCACATCCAGATCGCCCGGCCCGGGGGCGGCCACCAGGTGTTCCACGGAAGGACCGGGGAACTGGTCCAGGAGGTCACCCCGCTGCCCGGCGGCGGCCACCAGGTCACCGCGGCCCACGGTTCCTTCGCCCGCCACGACGCGGCCGGCGTCCTGACCGCCCACGGCACCCCGCTGCCGGACGGGGCGGGCGGAGGCGTCCTCGTCACGCGGGCGCCGAGCGCGGACGCCCCGAACGGCGCGCACTGGCTGGAGGACCCCACGGGCAACCGCCTGCGGCACTGGAACGCCACCGGGCAGCCGACGGGCGGTGTGCGGATCGAGTGCACGCTGCCCGGCGGCCCGCGCCGCGGGGAGTTCCTCGAGCTGGACCCGAACGGCGTGGTCGTCCGGCAGGGCTTCAACGTCCTCGACAAGGGCAGGACGACCCCGTACCAGTACGTCCTGGACCACCGGAGCGGCACGTGGGCCCGTACCGGGGGCCCCGGCGGCGTCCGCCAGGGCGTCTTCCACCACGGCAAGGCCGATCTGACGGGCGTCGCGAACGGCAGGGTGGTGCTGCTCAGTGCGACCGGGGCTCCGGTTCCCGTCTTCGAACGCCGCGCGCTGCCCGGCGGAGGGCTCCTCGACTCCTTCCGCCGCACCGACAGCATCGCGTTCGGCCGTACCAACCCCCGTACGAGCTGGGCGCGCTGGGGCGACGACGCGACCCTGTCCGGTGCGGGGATCCGTGAGTACGACACCGCGGGCACCGGCTGGCGCGACTTCCACGGGCGCGACGTCGTCCACGAGTACCAGGCCGGCCTGCAGAAGCACGCCAACGGCACGGGTCACACGCTGGCGCTGCGGAACGGGAACGGCGAGCTGCGCTGGCACCGCTACGACGGCGCCGGCGAGGAACTCGCCGAGGGCCCCCGGATTCCGGACCGGTTCGACTCCGGCTGGACCGACCTCGCCGACGACGGGCGGACCCTCGTCCAGCGCAAGTGGGGCATGGGCCGCCTGCCGGAGCACGCGGGCCAGTACGAGGAGCACACGCTCGTGCAGGACGCCGGTGCGCCCGGTGGGTGGAGGACCGACGGGACCTGGCAGCGCCAGTCCCCGCACGGCAAGGAGGTCGGCAAGGCCGAGGTCGTCGACGGCCACCTGCTGGTCACCGAGCGGTGGCGCGAGCAGCGCCCGCCCGTCTGGGTCCGCAACGGCTTGCTGCCGGGTGCGGGCCGCGCGGAGGGCGCGTACGCCCATGTGCTCGGCGACAACGCCCACCAGCTGTTCACCTGGGAGAAGCGGCCGATCGGTACCGCGACCGGCGAGGGGACCTCGGGTGTGCGGTACGTCGGCCTGGACGGCGGAATCCTCGACCTGACCGCGAACGGCGACTTCGCGCGCCTGACGACCAAGCTGTACGACGGCACGACGATCAAGGTCGGCGACCACGCCGGCCGTCCCGCGTACGAACCCGCGGCCGCGGCGCACCAGCCGTGGGAGGCCGGGCAGGCGCGGGGCTACCGCGTGCCGCAGGATCCGGCGGCCACCGGCCTGCTGTGGACGGACGAGTTCCGCGACGCCACGGGAGCCCGCCACGTCGCCCGCGAGGGCCTCCCCGGCGGGGTGGTGCGCGAGTACACCACCCCACGGGCCGTGGACACCCCCGCCGGCCACGGCACTTGGGTCACCCGCGACGCGCACGGCAACCTGACCGGGATGCGGCAGCCCAACCCCGACGGCGCGGCGAACAGCTTCATCCAGGGTGTGGGGAAGACGGACTCCGCGAAGTGGACGTGGCGGGAGGTGAACGCCGAGGGCGCCCCCCTCGGGCCCTCCGGCACCAGGGAGTTCTTCCGCGGCTCCAACGACCCGAGGCTGTCCTGGGACGACTCCTTCCGGGACCTCGACGCGGACCGCAGGCTGGTCCGCGAGCGCCGCATGCTCGACAAGGGCCGCTACGTGGAGGCCTGGCGCGACCCGGACCACGACACCCGCTGGCTGACGGCGGCGTACGAACGGACCGGGAACCGGATCGACCCCGGTCCCGGGCTGCAGGTGCGCAGCTGGTGGAACGGCACGTCCTGGCAGGACCAGTGGTCGCGCGGCGCGCGCCACTTCCGTGACGAGCTGCGGCCGCTGCCCGACACCGAAGGCGCCACCGTCAGGCTCCGCGAGGTCCCGGTGGGCCTCGGCGGTCCGCTGCGGGTGCGCGAGTACGATCCGGCGGCCGCGACCCCGCACTCGGTCTGGAAGGAGTTCGACCACGAGTCCGTCGTCCGTGAGCGCAAGGCCGAAAGGGGCGCCGACGGCACCGTCACCGGCTACCTGGAGACCGACGCCTGGCGCGGCCAGTGGAACCGCTACGACGCCGACGGCGGACTCGTCGCCCAGCGCACCGACAGCGGCCTGGTCTGGGAGCGCGGTCCGCTCGGTCAGATGAGGCCGGTCGGCAACGAGTACGACTACCGCGGGGCGCTGACCGAGATCCGCGGCTGGGGACGCCGGATCCGCGAGGCCCAGCGCATGCCGTGGTCCGGCACGGTGGTCCCCGACGGCGCCGGTGCCGCGCTCCGCGAGGCCCGGTACGAGCCGTACTGGCGGACGCTGGCGTACAAGGCCGCCGTGGAGTTCGGCCAGGAGTTCGTCCTGGAGTTCGGCGCCAACCTGGCCGTGAACGGCATCGTCGCCGCGGCCCAGGACAAGCCGTTCACCGGTCAGGACGTGCTGAAGGCGTTCGCCAACGCCGCCGTGTCCTCGGGCGTCAAGACCGGTGTCGGCGTCGCGGTGCACGAGAACCGGGCAGCCGGGTTCCGCGAGCTGGGCAACCTCAAGACGACCCTGGCCAACGTGGACGGCGGCAAGCACCCGCAGCGCAGGCCGTTCAACCACGACAAGACCTGGACCAACGAGTGGGCCGGGAACGAGACCCCGACCCGCTGGCGCGGAGGGATCTACGACTTCACCTTCAGCGCGGGCACCAGCGTGATCTCGGGGTGGGTCAACGGCGCCATGAACGCCGCCGTGTGGGGCGTGAGCAACGCCGACGGGACCACGGTCAAGCTCAGCGGCGCGGACGCCTTCCTGGACGGCGGCATCAACGCCGCGGCGGCGCTCACCACGTCGGCCTCCACGGCGCTGGTGAAGAACGTGGTGGTGCTGGGCGGAGGCAGCCGGCTCTTCCACCGTCAGGGCTTCGCGGACTTCTGGATCCAGCTACCCTTCAAGATCTTCGAGAAGTCGATCCAGTCGGTTTACCTGACCGGTGCGTACCGTGCGAGCATCAACCCGTCCTGGTACCAGGTACCGCCGGCCGGCACCCAGCAGAAGCAGTAGAGGATCCGGAACATGACGCGTCACACCGTGGCCCCGAAAGGACAAGGCGGCCGGGGGACCTTCCACCGGATCGCCGACGCGGTGCGCGCCGCCGCCCCCGGCGACGTGGTGGTGATCGCCCCGGGCACCTGGACCGAGGCCGTGGTGCTGGACCGTGCCGTCGTGCTCACCGCCGAGCACGGCCGGGGGAGCGTCGTGCTGGCCGCGCCGCCGGGGGACCGGCCCGCGCTGACCGTCGACGGGCCGGACTGCGCCGTGCACGGCGTCACCGTGTGGGGCGCCGACGACGGGGCCCCCGCGATCGCCGTCTCGCCCGGTGCCGGGCTGGTGCTGGAGGACTGCGCCGTCGAGGGGGGACGCGTCCAGGCCCGCGGTCCGGAGGACGAGGAGAGCGGGACGACCGCCCTGATCATGCGGCGCTGCCGCCTCGAGCGCGCCCGGCTGGCCGGCCTGCACCTGGCCGGGGCGGTCCGCGCCCGCGCCGAGGACACCAGCGTCACCGGCGTGGACGGCACGGGCGTCGTGCTCTCGGGAACGGCCCGGCTGGAGGCGGCACGCCTGCGGCTGGACCGTACGACCGGTTCGGGCATCCGGCTGCGCGGCAGCGCACGGCTGCGGCTCTCCGACTCCTCGCTGAACGGCACCGGACGGGCCGGGCTGCTGCTGGAGGAGGCCGCCGAGGCCACGGCCGGCGAACTGCGGATCGAGTCGCCCGGCGCGGCCGGTGTGCACGTCACCGGCACGGCGCGCGCCGAGCTCACCGACTGCCGGATCCGCGGGGCGTCGGCCAGCGGGGTCGTGGTCCAGGACAACGCGGTGCTCGACGCCAACGGCTGCGCGGTCGCCGACGCCGGGGCCAACGGGCTGCTGGTCACGGGCGCCGCGCAGGCCCGGCTCGCGGACTGCCGGATCGACCGCAGCGCCTTCAGCGCGGTCCACCTTTCCGGCTCCGCCACCGGACGGCTGACCGACTGCCTCGTCCGCGACGGGGCCGAGCACGGCGTCCACGCGGCGGGCGAGGCCCGTCTCGAACTCGCGGACTGCGGGATCAGGAACGTCGCGATGACCGGCGTCGCCGTGGCCGAGCAGGCAGTGGCGACGGTCACCGGCTGCCGCATCGACGAGGTGGCGACGGGCATCGGTGTCGGCTCCACCTCGGAGAGCCGGGTCGAGCACACCACGGTCACCGGCACCAGGGACATCGGGGTGCAGGTCGCGACCGGAGGCACCGCGGTCCTCACCGGCATCCGGATCACCGGGGCGGGCGCGGCGGGCGTCGTCGTCGACAAGGGCGCCGAGGCCACCGTCGACGGCGGCTCGGTGGAGGACTGCGCCGGCTCCGGCGTCGTCGTGTGGACCGGGGCCCGCTCCACGGTCGTGGACCTGCGCATCGACCGGCCCGCCAAGAACGGCGTCTTCCTCGCCGAGGGCGCCACCGGCACCTTCACCTCCGTCGAGGTGTCCGGCTCCGGCTTCCCCGCGCTCCACGTGGGCACCGGCGCGGACCCCGTCTTCCGGCACTGCCGGATCCGCGACTGCGCGGACGCGCTCGGCACCGACGAGGGCGCGGCCCCGGAACTGGACGACTGCACCGCCGACGGCGTCCCGCTGACCCTCGGGGGATCCGCGGCGGCCCCGGTGGCGCCCGCGGCCCCGGGCGCTCCCCCCGCACCGCCGGCCGCGGGCACGCGTTCCGCGGCCGCCGCCGACGACCGGGACGTGCCCGAGGAGAGCCTGGAGGACCTGCTGGGCGAGCTGAACGCCCTCGTCGGCCTCGACCGGGTCAAGCACGACGTCGGATCGCTGGTGAAGCTGATGCAGACCGTCCGCCGCCGCGAGGAGGCCGGGCTGCCCGCCCCGCCGCTCAGCCGGCACCTGATCTTCGCGGGCAACCCCGGCACCGGCAAGACCACCGTGGCCCGCCTCTACGGAAGGCTCCTGAAGGCCCTCGGACTGCTGCGCGAGGGTCACCTGGTGGAGGTCGACCGTACGGCCCTGGTCGGTGAGTACGTCGGCCACACCGGCCCCAAGACCACCGCCGCGTTCAACCGCGCTCTCGGCGGTGTGCTCTTCATCGACGAGGCCTACACCCTCGCCCCCGTCGGGGCAGGCAACGACTTCGGCACGGAGGCGGTCGCCACCCTGGTCAAGCTGATGGAGGACCACCGCGACGACGTCGTCGTCATCGCCGCCGGATACCCCGGCGACATGGACCGCTTCATCAGCTCCAACCCGGGCCTGTCCTCGCGCTTCGGCCGCACGCTGTTCTTCGAGGACTACGCGGCGGACGAACTGGTCTCGATCGTGGAGTACCAGGCCGCGGAGCACCAGTACGAACTCACCCCCACCGCCCGCGAGGAACTCACCCGCCTGTTCGAGGTCCTCCCGCGCGGGGAGGGCTTCGGCAACGGCCGCTCCGCGCGCCAGATGTTCCAGGAGATGACCGAACGGCAGGCGCAGCGCGTCGCCGAACTCGACGACCCCACCGCGGACCAGCTCATGGCCCTGGAGGTCCACGACCTCCCGCGCCCCGCGGTGCACGGCTGACCGCCCGGCCCGCCGGCGAGGGTCGCGGCGGGCTCAGTGCGCGCGGGCGGTTCGGCCCGGATGCTCGAACGCGTCGGCGGCGAGGCAGAACTCGGCGTACCCGGCGAGCAGTCCGAGGTGGTCCGGGGCGAGGGCCAGACCCGCGCGGAAGGTCCTCTCCGCCTCGTCGTCGTGGGCGTCCTCGTCCTCCCGGACGCGCCCGAGCGCCAGCCGGCAGTGGAGGTCGGCGGACGTGGGGTCGTGCCGCAGCCCCTCCTGGGCGGTCCCGCGCATCGCCGCGTATCCGCCCGCGGCGTGAAGGTCCGCGCAAAGGCCCAGGTATTCGTCCGTGGTCGTCATGCGTCCCGCCTCTGAAGTCGTGCGCCCCGATCGGGGCCGCACCACTGTGTGACATGAGAACGCGCACGTCAACGCGGGTTCGGGGCGTCCTACAGATCCAGCACCAGGTCGGTGCGCGGCTGCGAGCAGCAGAGCAGGGCGTTGCCCGCCGCCGGTTCGTCGACGGGCTCGGGGGCGTACCCGACGCCGCCGGTCAGGACCGGGGTCTCGCAGGTGTGGCAGACCCCGGTGCGGCACGACCAGCGGGTCGGTACGTCGCACGCCTCGGCGAGTTCGAGGAGCGAGCCGTACCCAGGGTGCCAGGGGACGCTGAGGCCGCTGCGGGCGAAGGACACCGACGGCCCGGTCGGCTCCCCGGGCGGCGCGGCGGGCGGGTGCGGGGCGCGGGCCGCCGCGCCGACCACGCCCGGGTTGATCGAGGACAGCGCGCCGAAGGTCTCCATGTGGATGCGGTCCTCGGCCAGTCCGCCCGCGGCCAGCGCCTCCGCCATGTCGTCCATGAAGGCCTGCGGCCCGCAGACGTAGGCGTCCGCGTCCGGCGGCAGTTCCAGCGCGGCGATGCGGGCCGCGTCGAGCCGGCCGGCCCCCGTGTAGTCCGCGCCCGCGCGGTCGCTCTCCCGGGGCCTGCTGTACGCGATGTAGGCGTGCGCGCCCGCCAGCCGCCCCACCAGGGCCCGGGACTCCGCGGCGAACGGATGGCTCTCGCCGTCGCGCGCCACGTGCAGCCACCACACCTCGCGCCGGCCGCAGGCGTCGGCGAGCGCGTACAGCATCGCCATCACCGGCGTGGCGCCCACTCCCGCGGACAGCAGCACCACCGGTGTGTCGCCCTCCCCGAGGACGAAGGTGCCGCGCGGCGCGGCGACGTCCAGCAGGTCGCCCTCGCGTACGTGCCGCCGCAGGAAGCCGCTGCCCGCTCCGTGCGGCTCCTGCTTGACGCTGATGCGGTACTCGTCCGCGCCGGGCCGCCCGGACAGGGAGTAGGTGCGGATCAGCGGCGGCCCGTCCGGGTCCGGCCGCATCCGTACGGTCAGGAACTGGCCCGGCATCCCGGCCGGCAGCGGGCTGCCGTCCTGCGCGGCCAGGGTCAGCGAGAAGATGCTGCTGCTCTCCTCCCGCACGCGGGCCACCCGCAGCGGGCGGAAGCCCGGCCATGCCGGGGGAGGGGCCGCGGCCCCCGTCAGCCCGGGGTTGCCCGCGGTGCCGCCGCCCTCCGCCGGGCTGCCGAGCAGCGCCCGCATGGACGCCTGCCACCCCGGGCTCAGCGCGGGGATGCGCAGGGCACGCTCGACCTGGTCGCGGGGGTGCCCGGGCAGGTACAGCAGCGCGTCGATCTCTGCGACGGTCATGGCCTCCGGCCCCGTCCCGAGCTTGACGATCTCGTCGCCCGCGGTGACCTCGCCCTCCTCGAGCACCCGGAAGTAGAAGCCGGGGCGCCGGTGGGCCACGAGCAGTGCGGCCATCCGCGGCTCCGCCATGCGCATCCCGACCCGGTAGCAGGTCACCCGCGGCTGCGTGACCTCGAAGACGGCGCCGCCGATGCGGTACCGGTCGCCGATGCACACCTCGTCGTCGGGCAGCCCGTCCACCGTGAAGTTCTCGCCGAACTGGCCGAAGGTGAGGTCGTCCCGGCCCAGCTCCCGCTGCCAGTGGCGGTACGAGTCCAGCTGGTACACCAGCACGGCCCGCTGCTCGCCGCCGTGACCGCCGAGGTCACCCTGGCCGTCGCCGTCGATGTTGAGCCGCCGGACCATGCGCGGACCCGACACAGGGTCCTTCCAGACACCCGTGTACGTCGTCCTGCCCTGCCACGGCACGTTCTTGGGCTTGCCGACGCTGACGGCGACCAGTGTGGCCATGCGCCATCTCCCTTGTAGCGCGACCCCCGCCTCCCGGCCACGCTATTACGCCCGCCGTGCCGCGCAACCCGGCCGGTGCCGGCGGGCCGACCGCCCGGCGCGAGAAATCCGGCCCCGAGCGGGATTGCGGGCGGGCACGACGGTGTTGACCCACGCGACAGCGCCGGACCCGATGGACGGAGACCCGCACCACCCATGTCCACCACCGTTGATCACGCGCATCCCGCGGAGCCCGGGGGCGAGCCCGCCCGGGACGGCGTACCCGCCCTGGACAACCCCGTGTGGGGAGCCCTCACCGGCCCGCACGCCCGTTTCGCCGAGGTCTGCGGCCGTGCCGCCCGCTACCGGTCCGACGTGTCCCTCTTCGCGGGCCTGTCCGACCCGGCCGACCCGGCGGCCTGGGCCGATCTGGCCAAGCTGCTCGGCCCCGGCGGCACCGCCCTGGTCACCGGCTCACCGGTGATCCCCGACGACTGGGAGGTCGTGGAGGGCGGCGAGGGCGTGCAGATGGTCGACACCGCGCTCCGCGCCGAGCACGCCCCGGAGGCCGTACGGCTCGGCGCCGGCGACGTCGACGACGTCATGGACCTGGTCGCCCGCACACGGCCCGGGCCCTTCCTGCCGCGGACCCTCGAACTCGGCACGTACCTGGGCATCCGGGAGAACGGCCGGCTGATCGCCATGGCCGGGGAGCGCGTCCAGCCCCCCGGCTGGACGGAGATCAGCGCCGTGTGCACCGACCCGGACCACCGCGGCCGCGGCCTGGCGACCCGGCTGGTGAGCGCCGTCGCCGCGGGCATCAAGGAGCGCGGCGACACCCCGCTGCTGCACGCCGCCGCGAGCAACACCAACGCGCTGCGGCTCTACGAGTCGATCGGCTTCAGTCTCCGCCGCCGGACCCTGTTCCTGCTGGTCCGCGCGCCGGGGGCCCG
The DNA here is from genome assembly GCF_000373665.1 of Streptomyces sp. BoleA5. Lineage (NCBI taxonomy): Bacteria > Bacillati > Actinomycetota > Actinomycetes > Kitasatosporales > Streptomycetaceae > Streptomyces > Streptomyces sp. BoleA5. Next base: position 27,580 of record NZ_KB892130.1, on the reverse strand, counting down.
GGCCTGAACGGCGTCGGTCCGCTCCCGTTCCTCACCCTTGGGGTGGGGGCCGCGGGGCGGGCCGGCAGGCCTCCGGCCCGTGCGCCCGGCCACGCCGGCGGCCCGGCGCCCCCCGGCCCCGGACCTCAGGCGCCGGACCTCAGGCGCCGGCCGCCAGGCACACCACCGGCACGCGCTGGACGAGGTTGTTGGCGAAGCCGCCGCGGTTCCAGGGTTGTTCCAGCGGCTGGGTGTGACCCTCCGCGTCGGTGGCGCGGACGCTCAGCACGTGGTGGCCGGGCGTGGCGTCCCAGGTGGTGTGCCAGTGCCGCCAGGCCCAGGGGTGGCCCTCGTCGCCGAGTTCGGCCGCGTGCCAGGTGCGGCCTCCGTCCGTGCTCGTCTCCACGCCGGTGACGGGCGCCCGGCCGGACCACGCCCTGCCCTCCAGCCGCTGCGGTCCCGGCCGCACGACCCGGGTGCGCGTCATGAAGTCGGGGAAGCCGGGCGGCACCATGAGCGCCCGCGGCGCGATACGGGTCACCGGCTCACCGGGCTCGTCGGGCTCCTGCCGGAAGCGGTAGGCGACGGCCTGCTGGAAGCCGGTGAACGGGGTGTCCGTGAGCGTGATGTCGCGCAGCCACTTCACGTGCGCCATGCCGTACCAGCCCGGGACGACCAGGCGGACGGGGTGGCCGTGCTGGGGCGGGAGGGGCGCGCCGTTCATGGCGTACGCCACCAGGACCTCGGGGTCCTCGGCGGTGGCGTCGGCGACCGTGAGCGAGCGCTGGTAGTCCTGCTCGACCCCGCGCTCCACGCCGTGGTCGGCGCCGGTGAAGACCGCCTCGACGGCCTCGGCCGCCACGCCCGCCTCCCGCAGCAGCGTGCGCAGCGGCACACCCGTCCACTCGGCCGTGCCGACCGCCTCGTTCAGCCAGGGCTGGCTGACCGGGCGCGGGGTCAGTCCGGCCCTGCCGTTGCCGGCGCACTCCATGGTGACCCGGTGCGTGACGGCCGGGTAGCGGCGCAGGTCGTCCACGGACAGTTCCAGCGGCGTGCGGACCTTGCCGCCGACGGTGAGCCGCCACGTCGCGGCGTCGGCCGGCGGGATGTCGAAGTGGACCAGCACATAGTGCAGGCCGGGTGGTGTGACGTCGTAGCGCAGGGCCTCCAGGGGCAGTGCGTGGTTGCGGGCCGCCAGGCCCAGCTCGTCCATGCCGATGCCCTCGGCCGGTTCGGCCAGCCGGGACGCGGCGCTCACATGCGCGATGTTCGGATCATCCACCCCACCAGTGTGGCGGGCGGTTCCCGCCAGGTCACCGCCGGGCACGGTCGAGCAGTGCCCGCAGCACCGGGCGCCGCGGCGACTCGCGGGGCAGCGCGCGCAGCGCCGCCCGCAGCAGTTCGACGTCGTCGTGGTTGCCGGGCCGGTCCAGCCAGTCGAGCAGCAGCCGGGCGTCGCCGCGGTCGCGCAGGGCGCGGCGCAGCAACCAGTCGAGTTCCTCGCGCGCGTCGACGATGGCCGGGGCGTCCGAGCCGGGCAGCAGCGCCCCGGGGTAGCGGGCGAGGGCCCGGCGGTGTGCGCCGCGCGCGAGGAGGGCGCGGACCTCGTCGGCGTCCGTGGCGGCCGGCAGCAGCAGCCGGTACGGGCGCGAGCCCAGCACCTGCGGGCCGAGCAGTCTGCGCAGCCGCGACATCTCGGCGCGCATGGTGACCCGCGCCGACTCGTGCTCGTGCAGCCGCGCCGCGAGCGCGTCGGCGCCCAGCCCCCGCGGATGCCGGGCCAGCAGGAAGACGATCTCCGAATGCCGCGGACTCAGTTCCACCGTCCCGTACGGAGAGGTCAGCCGCGCCCGGTCGCGCGCCAGCACCTCCAGGCGGGCCCCCGCCCCCGATGTCCCCGAAGCGCCGGGCGCCCTCGGTGCCGGGGCCGCCGGCAGTACGCCGCGCAGCCGCAGCAGCCGCAGCTCGGCCTCCGCCGCCGCCACGGTGGCCCGTACCAGCGCCAGGGCGTGCGGCGCGGCGATGTCGTCGCCGCCCGTCAGGTCGAGCACGCCGATCACGGCGCCGGTGTCCGGGTCGCGGACCGGGGCGGCGGAGCAGCTCCACGAGTGCACCGGGCGGATGAAGTGCTCGCCCGCGTAGATCTGCAGGGGCCGCCCGAGCGCGACCGCGGTGCCGGGCGCGTTGGTGCCGGCCGCGTCCTCCGCCCACTGCGCGCCCTCGACGAAGCCGATCCGTTCGGCCCGTGCCGCCAGCCCCGGCGTGCCCTCGACCCACAGCAGCCGAGCGTGCTCGTCGCCGACCGCCACCAACTGGTCGCTGTCCTGGGCCGGTTCGACGAGCAGGCTGCGCACCACGGGCAGCACGGCCGCCATCGGATGCTGCCGCCGGTAGTCCCGCAGTTCCGCGGCGCCGAGCCCGGGCGAGCGGGGCCCGTCGGCCTCCGGGTCCACGCCGCCCCTGAGCGAGCGCTGCCAGGAGTCACGCACCACGTCGCGCACCGGCCGCGGCGGACGCCCCGTCGACAGGAACTCCTCGTGGGCGCGCGCCACGTCCCGCCGCAGGAGGTCCGGATCGGTCCCCGGCGGCCAGGCCGCGTAGGACGCCGCGTACGTGACAGTCATGGCCGTCCCCGGGAGTCGGCACGGACCGGTGCCCGGCGGCACCGGGTGGGGTGCCGCCGAGTGTAGTTCCGTGGTGGCGCTCCGCCGCAACCCTGTTGCAACCTTGTGCCCCCTACGGTCCCCCCAACCGCCGTCCGCGACGGAGCGGGCGGCTCGCAATGGGAGGCCGCCCCATGACCCGGTACGCCAACCCCGGTTCCGACGACGCGATCATGAAGTACCAGTCCCGCTACGACCACTGGATCGGCGGCGAGTACGTGCCGCCCGCCCGCGGCGAGTACTTCGCCAACCCGACACCGGTCACCGGCGAGATCTTCACCGAGGTCGCCCGCGGCACCACCGAGGACGTCGACAAGGCCCTCGACGCGGCCCACGCGGCCGCGCCGGCCTGGGGCCGTACGTCGGTGACCGAGCGGGCCAACGTCCTGGGCAGGATCGCGGACCGCATGGAGGCGCACCTGGAGGAACTGGCCGTCGCCGAGAGCTGGGAGAACGGCAAGCCGGTCCGGGAGACCCTCGCCGCCGACATCCCGCTGGCCATCGACCACTTCCGCTATTTCGCGGGTGCCATCCGCGCCCAGGAGGGCAGCCTCGCCGAGATCGACGAGGACACCGTCGCCTACCACTTCCACGAGCCGCTGGGCGTCGTCGCGCAGATCATCCCCTGGAACTTCCCGATCCTGATGGCGACGTGGAAGCTCGCCCCGGCCCTCGCCGCGGGCAACGCCGTCGTCATCAAGCCCGCCGAACAGACCCCGGCCTCCATCCACTTCTGGATGAGCCTGATCGCCGACCTGCTGCCTCCCGGCGTGGTGAACATCGTCAACGGCTTCGGCGTCGAGGCCGGCAAGCCGCTCGCCGCCAGCCCGCGCGTCGCCAAGGTGGCCTTCACCGGTGAGACCACCACGGGCCGGCTGATCATGCAGTACGCCTCGCAGAACCTGAAGCCCGTCACCCTGGAACTGGGCGGCAAGAGCCCCAACATCTTCTTCGACGACGTCTCCAGCGCCGACGACGACTTCTACGACAAGGCGCTCGAGGGCTTCACGATGTTCGCCCTCAACCAGGGCGAGGTCTGCACCTGTCCGTCCCGCGCGCTGATCCAGGGCGGCCACTACAACGCCTTCCTCGAGGCGGCCGTCACCCGCACCGAGAAGATCGTCCAGGGCCACCCGCTGGACGTCTCCACCATGATCGGCGCCCAGGCCTCCAACGACCAGCTGGAGAAGATCCTCTCCTACTTCGACATCGGCCGGCAGGAGGGCGCCAAGGTCCTCACCGGCGGCGAACGCGCCGAGCTGGGCGGCGAACTGGCGGGCGGCTACTACGTCCGGCCGACCATCCTCGAGGGCGACAACCGCATGCGCGTCTTCCAGGAGGAGATCTTCGGCCCCGTCGTCGCCGTCACCTCCTTCGGCGACTTCGACGACGCCGTCGCCACCGCCAACGACACCCTGTACGGTCTCGGCGCCGGTGTGTGGACCCGCGACGGCAGCACCGCCTACCGCGCCGGACGCGCGATCCAGGCGGGCCGCGTCTGGACCAACTGCTATCACGCCTACCCGGCGCACGCCGCCTTCGGCGGCTACAAGCAGTCGGGTATCGGCCGTGAGACGCACAAGATGATGCTCGACCACTACCAGCAGACCAAGAACCTCCTGGTCTCCTACTCCCCGAAGAAGCTCGGCTTCTTCTAGGCCGCGGCCGTCTCGCCGGCCGCCGTCGCGCGGGCGGACCTCGCCGGTGTCGGGCCGGCCGGCGAGGTCCAGGCCGCGGGTCCACACGGACGCCGTGGCGGCCTGCGGGACTCCGTCTGCCCGTGCCACGACCGCGTCCAGATCCTCGGCCCGCGGCACGGCGGGCGGCGGGCCCGCACGCCGACGCGCGGCCGAACGGCGGCTGGACGCAGGCCCGTTGACCGGGACCGGGGGCTCGTCAGGCGTGCGTGCGGCGGACGCAGGCGGCGGCCATGTCGCGGAGGCTTCCGGTGCGCCGGAGCAGGTCGCGCTGGATCTGGGCGCCGTTGCCGGTCTTGAGGAGTCCGGCGAGGGCGTCCTGCGCGGGGACCAGGTCGCCGTTGTCCTCCAGGGCGTCGCGCACGTGGTCGAACAGGGCGCGGACCACCGCCTCGGCCGGAGCGGGTTCCATGGACACCGGATGGATCAGACCGCCTGCGATCCCTTCGCGGGCCGCCCGCCAGGTGGCCAGCCGCAGCAGGGCCACACTGTGCGCGGACGGCGGTTCGCCGGCTCGCCAGGCGCGGGCCGCGGTCTCCACCAAGGCCCGCACCAGCGTCGCCAGCAACGCGGTGCCGGACGCGTCCAGGCACACGTCCGCGACCCGCACCTCGACCGTGGGGTAGGTGTACGACAGACGCGCGTCGAAGTAGACCATGCCCGGGTCACGCAGCGCCCGGGTGGCGATCATGGCCCGGACCTGCTCGTGGTAGCCCGCCGCGGAACCGAACGGCTCCACCGGCCCGGCCGACGGCCACCTGCCCCACACCCGGCTGCGGTAGCTCGCATAGCCGCTGTCCCGGCCCTGCCAGAACGGCGAGTTGCCACTGAGCGCCAGCAGCACCGGCAGCCAGCCGCGGATCCGGTCCAGCACCGCGACGCCCTCCTCGTCGGACTCGACCGACACATGGACATGGCAACCGCACGTCAGCTGCTCGTCCGCGGTCAGCCCGTAACGGTCACGCAGCCACCCGTACCGCTCCCCGGTACTCAGCGACGGACTCACCGGCAACGGCGACGTGGCCAGCGCCGCCACAACCCCACCGGACTCCCGCGCATGCCGGGCCGCCTCCGCACGCCACCGCACGACCTCCGCCGCCACATCCTCCATCCGCTCCTGCGGGCGCGTGGCGAACTCCAACTGCTCCCTCTGCAGCTCCGCCTCGAACACCGCGCCACACGCCCCGCGCTCACGACGCGCCGACGCCAACACCGCCGCCGACAACGCCCGCGGCTCCCCGGACTCCCCGTCCAGCAGCAGGAGCTCCTCCTCCACACCCACCGTGCGCAATTGGCTCTCCTTCCCGGCCGCTCCGACGGCGGATGCGGACGTCTCGTCAGGCGAGGACCGAGTCGTCCTCCGGCCGGGCCCCCGGCAGCCGCAGCCGTGCCGCGATCAGCGCGGCGTCGACGTCCCGCGTGCCGGTCGCCACGCACAGCGTGTACGACACGTCCGCCGTCCGGCGCCGTACCTCGGGGTCCTCGGGGTCGAGCAGGCGCAGCGTCTCGTAACGGTCGATCAGGTCGTCCAGCACGGCGGGGTGGGCCAGCAGCACGTCGTCCTCCTGCGGGGCGTGTCATGGGGTCAAGCCGGGTACCTGGCTGCCGTTTACCCCGACTTCGTCCTGGCACGCAGGGGGTGCGCGCAGCCGAGCAGCCGGGGGTGCGGCGGGGATCAGCGGCGGGCCCGCTCCGGCAGGGCGGTGACGATGATCTCGCGGGTCGCGGTGCTGTCCTCGACCGTGCGGAACCCCGCGAGGGCCAGTGCGTCCAGCACCTCCTTGTGGAGCGGGCGGCGGTGCGCCCCGGCCGCAGGGCCCGCCGCCGCGCCGGCGCCCGGCAGGGTGTCCCAGCGCACGACCACGCCCCGGGGCCCCGCCTCCACGACGGGAGGCTCCTCGCCGCCGCGGTGCTGCGCCAGCGGCAGCCCCGCGTCCAGCAGGGCGAGGCACACCGCCGTGTGCAGCCGCCGGACGTCCGCGCCGAGCCGGTGGGCCGACGGGCGGGACGGGGTGAGCGCCCCGCGGTGGCCGGTGAGGTCGAGCAGCCGCAGGACGGTGTCGCTCGCGGCGGTCACGGTCAGTGTCCGGTGCGCGGCCATGGCGCGGTTGCGCAGCTCCAGCAGGGCGTTGAGGCCCGCGCGGTCGCAGCCGGAGACGTCGCGCAGGTCCAGGTCGAGGCCGTCCCCCGCCTCCAGGGCGGCGACCAGGGCGCGGCGCAGCTCCGGCGCGGTCCCCGCGTCGAGCTCGCCGATGAGCACGGCCTCGGTGCGCGTGGTGCCGTGCGGACTGAGCAGGATGGTCAGGCGCGTATGGGACTCGTGCTCCCCGGCGAGTTCGGGTCCCGCGGGAACGGAGTGCACCCGCAGATCGGGAGACCGGTCCGACATGCCGTACCTCCTGCACTTTCGCTGCGCGCCGGTGCGTGCGCCGCCTCGGCGTGGGAGTGATCGGAAGACATGAACGACACCCGGAGGCCCGCATGAACATTTCCGGGCAAAGGGGTGACATCCGCATGATATGCGCTGGAGGGCAGGTTGGCGCCCGGTGCGGCGGGCGCGTCCGCGCGTGGCGGGGGAGGGGCTCAGGGCGCCAGGGCCCGGGCGATCCTCTCGAGCCGGGCGGCGTCCCGGGCGTAAGCGCCCGCCGGGTTCCGGAAGGAGTACTCGCCGTCGTCGGTCCGGTACCCGCCCGGGGCCGCGGTCCAGTGCACGGGGCCGCACGGCCCCTGCTCCTCCACCAGGGCGGCCGCGAGCCGCTCGGGCTCGCCGACCCGGGTGCGGGCACGGAGGGCCGCCGCCATCCGGTCCTCCGCGCCGGAGGGGACGGCGTCGTCGCCGAAGGCGGGCAGCAGGAGCAGCAGGCGGGCGTGCGGATCGCCGGTGCTGCGGCCGGGCAGGCCGTTGTCCGCGACCGCGACCAGTTCGGCCCAGGACAGACCGGGGCCGGTGAAGTGCCCTTCGTCCGCCGCGAGGAGTTCCGCGGACTCCCAGCCGGGATCGTGCAGCAGGTAGTCGACGCCCTCGTCCTCCGCGAAGGCGCGGTAGACCACGTGCAGCCACCGGCCCCCGGCGAGCGGGACGCTGAACACGGGCCACTTCTCAACCGCCCAGCAGCAGGTTGTGCAACCGCATGGCCTCCGTCCCGCCGGCGCCGAGCAGCCGCTCCTCCGCTTCCTCCTCCTGCCCGCAGTTGTGCAGGTGCCCCTCCCAGAACAGCTGGTCGTCGAGGAGGCCGGGCATATGGCGGAAGGGGCCGCCGTCGTAGCCCGGTATGAGGGCGGGCGGCAGCGCGGCGCTGTCCGTCACGGCGGTCATCGTGCCTCCTGTCCTGGGAGGAGGCCGGCCCCGCCACAGGGCCGGCGCTCCGGGAGTCCGGTTCCGAGAAGCCATACGGATCGGGACACTTCTCACAGTAGGCGCCGCCACTGACAATGGGCCCGGGCGGCAACGCCCGCCGCAGGAGCGCGGCGAGCGATGAGCAGACCGGTCCGGGGGAACGGGTGACGGGGCCGGCGAAGCCGCTCACGCCCGGTGAACCGGCAGAGGCGGAGGGCCGGATCGGCGTGCGGCCGCCGGAGGAGTACGGGCGGAGCCGGCCCAGCGTACGGGGTCTTCCCGGTCCGGCGCGGTGAGGACGGCTGTGGGGCGTGGCACGGCGACGGCGCTGACCTCACGTCACGGACCAGGGGAAGGGTCGGCGGAGCCCTTCACCACGACGCGGGCGACGGCCGCGGAACGCGCGGGCGGCCGTCCGCCCGCAGCAGGGGGACTTCGAGGAGTTCGACCCCCGCCTTCGAGGCCCGGGACGATCGCTGGACGCCCTGCTGCGGGGCGACGACCGCACCGTCGTCGATGCCGTCTCCCTGTGCCATCCGGGCTGTGCGCCACGGCAGTGGCCGGTCGTGCCGGGCCCGGCGGCCGGTCGGATCCGGGACGACGACAGGGTCGACGACCTCGATCCGCGCCCGGCCACCGGGCCCGACGGCACCGGCTCACCTTCGGCACCGGTACGACGGGCCGCGGGAGAGCGCCCGCGTGAGGTGAGCCTCGACCGCGACGTGGGCCTCAGCCGGGCCACACGCCGGTCAGACGCCGGGTGGCGGTCGCACCCCCACGGTCGACCGCCGCCTTCACCAAGGCGAAGATCGCGCCCTGCAGCGCCGCCGCGGTCAGCACCTCGGCCCAGGAGCGGTCCTCGTCGGTGGCTCCGGGCGCGTCCTGTTCATGTCCCAGCGTCCTCCAGGCCCGTTTGAACAACGCGCCGGCGATCAGCCCGGAGACCGCGCCCAGGGTCATGCCCACGGGTTTGTAGACGATTTTGGACGCCTTCACCCGCGCCTCCTCCTGGCGCGGCGCACCAGCAGCAACACCCCCATGGCGGCGCCGGCGCCCAGCAGCGGTGCGCGGTGGGCCCGGGCGGCCCGCGCGCTCCGTCCTGCCCGCGCCCGCACCGCCGGTGCCTTCGCCCGGGCCAGCCGGCCGGCGTGCACGGCCTGCAGCCGTATCCGTCCGGCAGCCTTCACGGCCTTGTCCCGGGCGGGTTCCGGTGTCTTCTCCCGGACCAGCTCGCCGATCCGGGAGGCCGCCCCGTGCGCCTTGGCACCGGCCCGGCCCGCCCGGTCCATCAGCCGGCCCTTGACGTCGGTCTTCGCCGTCAGCGCGGCGACCGTACGGCCCAGCTCCTCGCGCGTCGCCTCGACGCGCTCCCGCAGTTCGTCGGTCGTGGGTGACTTGTCGCTCGTCATCGGTGTGCCCTTTCCTTGAGTTCCGCGATGTCGGCCTTGACGCCGTCGACGGCAGCCCGCGGCACAGGCGGGGCCGCCCGCCCGAACTGCCTGCGGCCCGCCGCGGCCAGTGCCGCGGCGACCGAGCCCAGGAGCCCCGTGACGACCAGCGCCGCCGCCCACACCGGCAGCGCGAGTGACAGCGCCGCCACGGCGGCCACGGCGAGCCCCTGCAGCGCCAGGACCGCGAACAGCCCCGCCCCGCCGAACAGGCCGCCGACCAGGCCGAAGCGCCGGCCCTTCAGCGTCATCTCGGCCCGGGCCAGCCGCATTTCCTCACGCACCAACTGCGACAACTGCTCCGACGCGCTGGACACCAGCTCGCCCACCCGTTCGTCACCGCCGTCGCGCTGCCCGGTCGCGCTCACGGTCCTCACCTGCCTCGGTCTGCTCCGCGTCCCGCCCCCCGTGCGCCCCCCTCACTGCGCGCCTTCCCGGTCCGCACCGGCTCACGCGCGACCGCCTTCCCGACGTGACCTCAGGTGCGGCGGCCGGGCGCCGTGTTCGGCAGGATGGAGGCCATGACGACACCCTCCACACCGCCGCCGGGTTCCTCGTGCGGCTCCACCTGCCGGGGCTCGACCCTGGCCCTGTGGTCGAAGGATTCGGTGCTCTCCATCGGCTCGGTGGGCTCCGTGCTCTCCATCGGCTCCGTCGGCTCCGTGCTGTCCGTCGGCTCGGTCGGCAGCGCCCTGTCCGCGGGGTCCCTCGGGTCCGCCATGTCGCTGCTGTCGGGTGGTTCCTGGCTGAGCGTGGGCTCGCTGCTGTCCGCCCGGTCGCGCTGGTCGGTGCTGTCCTGGCGCTCCTCGCGCGGCTTCCGCGGAATGGGGACGGCCGCCGCCGTCGCCGGCGTGGCCGCGCTGGTGCTGCTGGCCCGTACGGGCGGGAGGCCGCCAGCGGAGTGATCACGGGCCCGCCCGGCGCGCCGCGCCGGGGCCCGGGCGGGGTCAGGGGGTTTGGATGGGGGCGGCCGCCGACCGGTGGCCGTCGCATCCGACCTGGAGGCCGTCGTGCGTGTCCGCCCTGTCGCCGTGTCCGTCCTGTCCGCGGCGATGCTGCTGTCCGCGGCGCCCTCCGCCCGGGCGGCGGACGGCTGGACCCCGCACCGCGACGGCGGCCGCAGCGCACGCCTCGCCGTGTACGACTCCGGGCGGGTCGGCCACGCCGTGATCACCGTCCACCGTGTCGGGCGCGGCTGGGAGGTCGACGCCCTCGTCACCAAGGAGGTCGACGACCCGGGCTGCATCTACCTCGCCACCGACGACGGCGACGACGACGGCCAGGGCCGGGAGATCGGTGCCCAGTGCGGCTCGGCGGACACCACCACCCGCATGATCAGTCACACCGAGTTCCGCCGGCTCGTCCTCGGCTGGGTGGACGGCGACGGCGTCCCCGTCAGCCGCCGGAGCGTCAGGATCTGACCCCTTGCGCGGTGTTTACGGGTTCCTCGACCTCACCGGAACCGCTGGCCCGCCACCGTCCCGATGGGGTACGACTGCACGATGGACTGTGAGCGTTGCCTGGAACCCGTGATCGAGGGCCCGGAGGGCGGCTACGTGTGCGGCCTCTGCCTCTTCACGGTGGAACCCCCCGGGTACAACAAGCGCCGTGAGGAAGGGCTGAGGGCCGTCGCGGCCGAACGCCGCCGGCGCACGCTGGAACGCCGCGCCCGCAAGGGGCTGCCGGTCTGACCCGCCGGGCCGGCACGATGCCCGACCGGAACGCGGGACCGGTCACGGAGGATCGCGTCATGCGGGCCACACCGGCAGGACAGCGGCCAGGGATCCCCGACGGCGCGTCGCCGACCCGTGGCCGCCGGGGCGACCGGGCGGCGCGGCGACCGTGACCCGATTCTTAGCGGGACGTTAGATCTCGGCGCCGGACCTTGTCCGGGCGCGGCGCGGGCCCACATGCTCTGGGCACTTCGCCCCGTCCCCCATCAGGGCCTTTCTCCTTTGGAGCCGCCGATGTCGCCGACTTCCGCCATGCCCGCGCCGCCCGCCGGGGAGCGCGGCAAGCGCCGCCTCGCCCTCGTGGGAGGCTCGCTCGGCAATCTCGTCGAGTGGTACGACTGGTTCGTCTACGCCAGCTTCGCCATCTACTTCGCCGACTCCTTCTTCCCCGGCGACAACCCGACCACCCAGCTGATGAACACCGCCGGCATCTTCGCGGTCGGTTTCCTCATGCGCCCCGTCGGCGGCTGGGTGCTGGGCCGCGCCGCCGACCGCCATGGCCGCAAGAGCGCGCTGACCCTCACCGTGACCATGATGTCGGTCGCCGCGCTGATGATCGCGATCGCCCCGACGTACGGGCAGGCCGGCTACGCGGGGGCGCTCGTCCTGCTGCTGGCCCGGCTTCTGCAGGGCATGAGCATCGGCGGCGAGTACGCCGCCAGCGCGACCTACCTCACCGAGGCGTCGGCCCGTGACCGGCGGGGTCTCGGCTCGTCCTTCCAGTACGTGTCGATGACGGCGGGCCAGCTGCTGGGCCTGGGAATCCTGATCACCCTTCAGCACGTGCTGACCACGGACGAGTTGCACGACTGGGGATGGCGCCTCCCCTTCGTGCTGGGCGCGGTCTTCGCGGTCGTGGTCTTCTGGATCCGGCGCAGGCTCGAGGAGACCGACGCCTTCGCCGAGGAGGCCGGCACCCAGGACGACGCCCGGGGCTCGCTCCGGCTGCTGTGGCAGCACCGGCGCCAGGCACTCCTGGTCATGGCCCTCACCCTGGGCGGCACCGTCGCCTACTACACGTACACCACGTACCTCACCAAGTACCTCATCGGCAGCGCCGGCATGGCCAAGAACACCGCGACCCTGGTCAGCTTCACCGCGCTGTTCGTCTTCGCGCTGCTCCAGCCCCTGGCCGGGGCGCTCTCCGACCGGATCGGCCGCAGGCCGCTGCTGATCACCTTCGCGGTGGGGTGCACCCTGGGCACCTACCCGATCATGACGGCACTCGGCTCGGCCTCCTCGTACTGGCCCGCGCTCGGGCTGTCGCTCCTGGCGCTCGTCATCGTCACCGGCTACACCTCCATCAACGCCGCCGTGAAGGCCGAGCTGTTCCCGACGCGCGTGCGGGCGCTGGGCGTGGCGCTGCCGTACGCGATCGCCAATGCGCTGTTCGGCGGCACGGCGGAGTATGTCGCCCTGTGGTTCAAGGACGCCGGTAACGAGACGGCCTTCTTCTGGTACGTGTCGGGGTGCGCGCTGGTCTCCCTCGTCACCTACGTCCTCATGCCCGACACCAGGAACACCGCGCTCAGCCGGGCCGAGGAGGCGGCCGGCGACCGCGCCGCGCCGCGGGCAGCCAGGTCCCCGGCCGAGGGCGTGGTGCCACAGGCCTGACGGAGCCCGCACACCTCACCGGTAGCGATCCGCGCGTCCCGATCGCGCCGGCCGGGCCGAGCGGCGGTCCGTGCGCCGTCGACGGCGCCGGGCTTGAGCCACCCTTTACCGGCGAGGGATGGTCCCGCGGCGGGGCGCACTGCGACCCCGGCCGGGTCGCGGCGCCTGAGGCGTGGCGTGCCGGGCGTACCGGGCAGTGAGCCCGGAACGGCGGCCGTGGTCCTGGCGGTGACGGCTCGCGTCACGGTGCGCCGGACCCTGGATCCCGGCCGCGGGGCCGGGGTCCAGGACGTCTGACGGAACGTCAGTGGCGGACGATCTGGGGGGCGATGTCCTCGGTGAAGGTCTCGTCCTCGGTGGTCTTGAGCGTGGTGGCCTTGGCGGTGGTGGTGCCGCAGAACGCGGCCTCCAGGGTGCCGCCGAGGACGGTGTTGACGGTGCCGTCGTTTGGAGGTGTTCGCCATGGACGTCATGCTGCGCTTGCCGTCGGCGGTGGTGAACGCGTAGGTGTAGAAGCCCTGGACGGTGCCGGTGTGGCCGTAGACGGTCACGCCGCAGGACAGCTTCCTGGCGCGCAGGCCCAGTCCGTAGGACTGGGTGCCGTCGACGGCGCCGGAACCTCCCCGTCACGCAGTAAGGACACCTTCGGATGCACGCGCTTCTCGTCGAGGACGACGACCGCATGGCGCACGCCCTCAGCACGGCCCTGGCCCAGCGCGGGCACACCGTGCGCCGTGTCGGCCGGGCCCTGGACGCCCTGCGGTTCGTGCACGAGGCGGAGTTCGTCCTGCTCGACCTCGGACTCCCTGACCTGGACGGGCTGGAGCTGCTGCGGCGGCTGCGCACCGTCTGCGGCGCCCCGCTCATCGTCGTCACCGCCCGCTGCGAGGAACGCGACATCGTCCAGGGACTGCGCGCCGGGGCCGACGACTACGTGGTCAAGCCCTTCCGCATGGCGGAGCTGATCGCCCGGATCGACACCGTGCGCCGCCGCAGCGGACCGGCGGCTGCAGGGCGCGACCGACCCGCGCCGCCCGGCGCGCCGGTCACCGTGGGAGACACCGAGATCGACCCGGTCGCCCGCACCGTCACCGTCGCCGGAGGCGAGGTGCGGCTGACCCGGCGGGAGTTCGACGTCCTGGCCCATCTCGCCGCCCGGCCCGGGGAGGCCCACTCCCGCGAGGAGATCCTCGACCGGATCTGGGGTGACGCCTTCCTCGCCGCGTCCCGCTCGCTCGACGTCCACGTCGCGGGCATCCGGGCCAAGACCGGCCGGCCCGCCCTCATCCGCACCGTCCGCGGCTTCGGCTACCGGCTCGGGGACGGCCGGTGAGGCGCCGCCTGCTGGCCGTCCTCACGGCCCTGATGGGCGCCGCCGCCCTCCTGCTGTCGCTGCCCCTCGCCGACGCGTACGCCCGCGAACGCACCGAGCACCTGCTGCTGCAGCGCCGCGCCGAGGCAGTCCGCTTCGCCGATCTGGCGGAGCGGGCGCGCACCGCCGCCGACCGCGCGGAGCTGTCCGCCGAGATCCGCCGCTACGCGCAGCTGTACGGAGCCGGTGTGACGATCACCGACACGGCCGGGAGCACCCTCGCCCGCTCGGGCCCCCGCACACCCGCGGGCGCGCTCGCGGAGGCGAGCGGCCGTGCCCTGACCGGGCGGTCCACCGACCGGCTGCCGACACTGCGCCCCTGGGGGCCGCACAGCGTCGTCGTCGCGGAACCGGTCGGCCGCGACGAACGCGTCAGCGGCGCCGTCCTGCTGACCGTGCCCACCGCCGCCGCCCGCCACGACGTCGCCGTGCGCTGGTGGCTGATCGCCGTGGCAGCGCTCACCGCGTTCACCGCCGCGGCCCTCGTCGCCGCGGGGATCGCCCGCTGGCTGCTGCGCCCCGTGATCGATCTGGACCGCGCCGTCGAGGGGATCACCTCCGGCAGTCTCCGGGCCCGAGCCGCCTCCGACACCGGGCCGCCCGAACTGCGTCGTCTGCGGCGCCACTTCAACTCCATGGCCGAGGCCGTGGCGGACTCGATCGGCCGTCAGCGCGACTTCGTCGCCGACGCCTCCCACCAGCTCCGCAACCCCCTCGCCACCCTCGTCCTGCAACTGGAGAACGTCGAGCCGCACCTGACCTCCGCTCCCGGCCGCGCCGAGCACGCCCGTGCCCTCGACGAGGCCGAGCGGCTGGAGGAACTCCTCGACGGTCTGCTGGCCCTGGCCCGCGTCGAAGCGGGCACCGCCCCCCTCGCCGACGAGGACGTCTCCGCGGCGGTACGGGGACGCTGCGCCGCCTGGGAGCCGGTGTTCACCGCCGCGCAGCTGCGCCTCACCGCGGACGTGCAGCACGGGCTGCGCACCCGGGCCCTGCCCGACGCCGTCGGCCGCGTCCTTGACGCGCTCCTCGACAACGCCGCCAAGTTCGTGCCGCCCGGGAGCCGGGTCGACGTCCACGCCGGCCGCCGCGAGGGCGAGGTGCTCGTGCTCGTCGGCGACGACGGGCCGGGAGTCCCGCCGGAGCAACTGCCCCTTCTGCTGCGGCGCTTCGGCCGCGCGCCCGGGCACCAGAACACGCCCGGCAGCGGTCTGGGCCTCGCCATCGCCGACGAGATCGCCCGTGGCAGCGGCGGCAGTCTCACCGTGCGTGCCGCCGTGCCGCGCGGGCTGCGCTTCGAGCTCCGCCTGCCCGCTGCTCAGCCGAACACCGAGCGGTAGTACGCCGCCGCCCCCGGGTGCAGCGGCACGTTTCCGGTGGAGATCGCGAACCGCGGTTCCAGGCGCGCGCCCGCCGTCACCTCCGCCAGCAGCACCCGCCGGCGGTCGAACACCAGGGCCAGCAGCTCACGCACCGCGCCTTCCGGTACGTCGGCCCTGGCCGCGAGGTAGTTGCTCACCCCGATCGTGCCGACCGGCTCGCGCAGCCCGTAGGCTCCCGCCGGGATCGTCACCGCGGAGTACACCGGACCGTACGCGGCGCGCAGTTCCGCCACGTGACCGTCCAGGGCCAGGAAACGCAGCGGGATCTCCCGGGCGAGGTCGGCCAGCAGTGGTGTCGGCACCCCTCCGGACCAGATCAGCGCGTCGACCTCCCCGTCGCGCAGCGCCACGGCGGACTCCGCCGCTTCCATCTGCCGCGCCCGCACCGCCCGGGAGCCGGTCAGCCCGGCCGCCCGCAGCAGCCGCTCCGCGACGATCTGCGCGCCCGACCCGGAGGCGCCCGCGGCGACGGGACGCCCGGCGAGCTGCCCCAGCGCGCGGACGGGGCCCCGGGCCGGCACCACGACGTGCGTGTGGTTGACGTACACCCGGGCCAGCGCGGTCACCTCGACCCGCCGCGGGAACAGCTCACGCCCCAGCACGGCGTCCTCGGCCGCGTCCGCCATCGTCAGCGCGAGCTCCGCCGAACCGGCGTCCAGCCTGCGCAGGTTGTCCACGCTCGCCGCGGTCGCCAGCGGTATGACCGCCAGGCGCCGTCCGTCTGCCCCCGCGGCCCGCGCGAGGGCCCGCCCGAAGGCGTTGTACGGCCCGCCCACCGCCCCCGTCGCGAATCTGAGCCGCGTCGCCGGCTCCGGCTCGCCGCCGCACCCGGCCACCAGCGCCGCGACCGCCCCGCCGCCCGCGGCGAGCAGGCTGCGGCGGGTCGCGATGGGCGTGGCGGCGCGGATCACCCGCGCAGGCTAGCCACTTCCCGCGGCGGTGTCAGGCCCCGGACGCCCACCCGGGGTCCGGGCCCGGGTACGTGCGGTCGGCGGGTGGCCGCCGCTCCACAGGGAGCTGACGGCGGCGAGGACCGTGCCGGCCGACAGACGGCGGCGAGGCCGATCATGGGGGGCACCAGCGCCGCGTGCCGGATCACCAGGCTGGACGCCACGGACGGCAGGCCCACGCCGAGGTGCGCGATGACGAGGAAGACCGCGAGCACACCGGCGCCTGAGGCCGCCGCGGCCGCGGCGGCGGTCTGCGCGACCGCGGCCTCGAAGACCGGGCCCGCGCCCGCGACGGCCACGGCGAAGAGGAAGAAACCGGGCGCCGGGCGGTGGATCGCCAGGGCCGTGAGGACCAACCCGAGCGAGGACGCCGCGGTGCCGAGCGCGAACTGCCGCCGCTGCGCGAGCGCGCCCAGCGCGAGCTGGGCCGCTGTCCGCCGCGGTCAGCGGCCGAATGCCCGCAGCACCATCTCCGCGTAGCGGTGCCAGACCGACGGATCGGGTTCCTTGAGCCGCACCAACTGCAGTGCCGTGCCGCAGAGGAGCACGCGCAGATCCAGCGCGGTGGTGTCCTCGCGCAGCGCCCCCGCCGCCCGTGCGGTCTCCATGGCGTCGGTCAGCGACTGCAGGACCGACACGGCGGCCGGGGAGGCCGCGTCCGCCAGCCGTTCGGCGAGCAGCCGGTCGCGGGCCAGGACGTCGAAGAGCGCGAGGACGTGGCACCGGAAGGCCTCGTCGGGGCCGGGCCGCGCCCGGGCCGCCGCGGTGCGCCGCTCCAGCTCCGCCAGGCTCAGCCGGGTGACCGTCTCCAGCAGGTCCTCCTTGGTGGGGAAGCTGCGGTAGACCGTCGCCTTGCCGACCTGGGCCCGCGCCGCGATCTGGGGGACGGTGGCCAGGGTGCCGTGTTCGCGGAAGACGTCCACCGCGGCGGCGACCACGCGGTCGTGGTTGCGGCGGGCGTCCGCCCGTCGCGGTGACGCGGTCGTCGGCCGGTCCGGGTCGGGGGAGTGCGAAGGGCTCATGGGACGGACGGCCTGTCTGCGGTCGGGGTGGGGCGCAGCCCCGTGAGTGCGGAGGCCCATGCTATCGGACCCGGGGGTCCGTTTCACTGGATCGGCGGCCCCTCACCGGAGCCACCCCTGCGGGCCACCTGCCGGCCCAGTTGCAGCGGATTCAGGTCATGGGGCGGAGCCCGCCGCGGCGGGACGCGGCCGCGGCCACCGCCGTCATGCAGGTGGTGCAGTACTCGTCGCGGCAGTCGTCGTCGGAAGCCGCGACGGGCCGTGCGGCGAGCGCGCGGCCGCAGAGGGCGCTTCCGTCGAGCCGCAGAACATGCCACAACCGGGCGGACCCGGTTTCCGACGCCATGGGTTCGGCGCGCATGTCGTACATCGGCGACCTCCCACTCGAACGCGGATGCGGTCACGCTCATGGGACGCCGATCGCCCCGCGACCGCGACCAAGGCGACGCCGAACGGGTGAATCGCGCAACGTGACGGGCGGGCGGTCAGCCGCGCCCGACGAGCATCAGCAGCTCCGCGACCAGCTCCAGCACGGCGTCGACGTGGGGCAGGGACATCGACTCCACCATGAAGTGCTCGATGCCCGTCTCGGCGGGGAGCGACTTGATGGCGTCGGCGACCCGGCCCGACGGGGTCCCCTCCACGACGTTGACCCGCATGACGGTGTCCAGCAGCGAGGGGTCCCGTCCCGCCGCACTGGCGAACTCGTCGATGAGGGCGCGCTGTGCCAGCACCGTCTCGGCGTCCACGTAGTCGGACCAGACACGCGGGCAGCCAGCCGTCCGCGCGTTCCCCGATGCGCCGGAGCGCCGCGGGGGCCCCGCTCGGCGCTCCGAAGCAGAAGGGCGGCCGGGGCTTCTGGGCGGGCTTCAGCGGCGAGTGCTGCAGCGGAAGCTCCAGGTGGTGTCCGTGGTACTCCACCGGGTCGCCGCAGCCCGCTGACCGCCGCGTCAGGCGGCCTGGTCGGGTTCCAGGGTCTGCTCGGCCCAGATGGTCTTGCCGGCCAGGGTGTACCGGGTACCCCAGCGGCGCGAGCACTGCGCCACCAGGAAGAGCCCGCGTCCGCCCTCGTCGGTGGCGGCCGCCCGGCGGATGTGCGGCGACGTGCTCGCGGAGTCGCTGACCTCGCAGATGAGCGTGCGGTCCAGGATCAGCCGCAGCCGGATCGGGCCGTGCCCGTGCCGGATGGCGTTGGTGATCAGCTCGCTGACGATGAGTTCGGTGGAGAAGGCCAGGTGTTCCAGCCCCCATTGGTCGAGCTGCCGCAGCACCAGCGAGCGCATGTCGCCGACGGCCGCCGGGAGCGGGGGCACGGTCCACGTGGCCAGCTTCCCCGGGTCGAGGGGCCGGGTCCGGGCGAGGAGCAGGGCCAGGCCGTCCTGCATCGTGAGATGGGCGGCGACCAGGTCCGAGATGGCGCGGCAGGCCTCCTCGATCGGGCGGCCCCGGTCGGCGACGACGGAACTGAGCCGGGCGGCGAGGGTCTCGCAGGTGTCCGTGGGGCGCTGGAGGCTGTGGCTGGAGAACACCAGGGTGCTGCCTTCGGCGAGTTCCAGCTCCAGGGGCTCGAACACCGGGTCCCCCTGACCGAGCGGGCTGTTGATCGGCACGTCGGGGATCACCACGTCGCCGGCCCGGTCGACCACGGCGGGCGGCGGATGCCCGGCACTCGCCAGCACGCACCGCCGTGAGACGGGGTCGTAGACGGCGTAGAGACAGGTCGAGCCCTTCAGCCCCTCCACCACCGGCGCGGACCCGGTGGAGTGTTCGCGCTCCAGGAGCCGCGGCACCATGTCGTCGATCTGGCCGAGCAACTCGTCCGGCGTCAGGTCCACTTGGGCCAGAGTACGGATCGCGGAGCAGATGTGCCCCATGCACGCGGCCGCCTGGAAACCCGTCCCCGGCACCGCGCCCACCACCAGGGCGACGCGGGCCCCCGACAGCGGGATCACGTCGAACCAGTCACCGCTCACCCCCGCGTGCACCCGCGACGGCCGGTAGTGCTGAGCCACCTCGACCGCGCTCTGGTCGGGGACGCTGCGCGGCAGCATGCTCGCGTGGAGGGTGAGGGCGGCCATGTGCTCGTTGGTGTAGCGACGGGCGTTGTCCAGGCAGACCGCGGCGCGCGCGACGATGTCCTGGGCGAGGACGAGGTCGTCGGGTTCGAAGGGTTCCCTCGTGCGTCCCCGGTACAGGTGGACCAGGCCCAAAGTCGCGTCCCGCGCGCGCAGCGGGACGAGGATCAGGGAGTCGATCCCGTACGCGACCATCGCCTTCATCCGCTCGTCGGCGGTGTCGCACAGCCAGCCGGCATCCGGGTCGAGCACGGGGATCAGCCGCGGCCTCCCGTCGGCGAGGCTCAGCACGTGCGGCGAGTCCGGGGGGTAGTTCTGCAGTTCCCCGGGCCGGCGGATCCGGCTGATGATCTCCGCGTCGACGGCGGTGCGGGCGAGGGAGCGTACCGCGACGGGCCCGTGGCGCATCGGCTCCGGCTCCGCGCCCTCCACGACGTCGTCGAGGAGGTCGATCATCGCCACGTCGGCGAGCCGCGGGACGAGTACGTCCACGAGCTCCTCCGCCGTGCGCCGCACGTCCAGCGTGGTGCCGATGAGCATGGCGGCCTCGTCCAGGAGCGCCAGGCGTTCCCGCGTCCGGTGGCGGTCGGTGATGTCGATGATCAGATCGGTGACGCCGAGGACGTCGCCGTCCGGCGCGGTCAGGACGACCGAGGAGACGTGCCAGACGTGCTCCCGGTCCGGATCGGCAGCGGTGCGCCCCTGGTGGACGGCGTTGACGACCGGCCGGCCGCTGTCCAGAACCCCCTTGAGGCGGCGCTCGATCGCCATGGCGTCCAGGCCCGGGAGGACCTCGGCGACGGAGCGGCCGAGGGCCTTCCCCTCGGGGAACCCGTGGATGCGCTCCAGTGCCGCGTTGATCCGCACGAAGCGCAGGTCCCGGTCGTACACGGCGATGCCGATGGGCGCCTGGGTGAAGAGGGCCTCCAGGATCGCCTGGCCTTCCGCGGCGGCCGGCGGGGGCGCGGGGACCGCGACGACCATGGTGCCGCCGCCCTCGTGCCCGCCCGGCTCGAGCAGCCGCGACGTATGGAGGACGACGTCCGCGAGGCCGCCGTCACGGCGGGTCAGGACGGCACGGTCCCCCGGATCGGCCCCCCGCGCGCGGTCGTCCCCCGAGGGCCCGGCGAACGCCTGCGGCCACAGCGCGGCCGCAGGCCGCCCGATGACGTCCGCGGGCCGGAAGCCGAGGAGCCGCTCGGCCGCGGCACTCCACGCGGAGACGACGCCGTCGTCGTCCAGGACGAACCCGGCGACGTCCTGGTCGCGGGACGCCTCCGAGAAGCGGTGTCCGAAAGGGGTCTGTGAGGGTTTGCCCATATTCAGTCCTGTCACGCAAGGTGACGTTCCCGAAGGCCCGGCGGGATTGCCCGGGCGCCGGCGAGACGGCTGCCGTCGGTCCCGCGGCAGGGCCGCCTCATGGCCGTGCCACCACTCAGGCTACCGAGACCCACCCGCCGGCGCCCGACCTGAGCGGGTCCGGTCGTACGGACGGTCACCGCCCGGCCACCTCGGGGCGGACGACGGGCGGCGCGCGGCGCCGCCCGGCTGACGAGGCCCGCCGCGGGTAGGACCCCCGCGGCGGGCGTCCCGTCATGCGGCCGGAGGTCGCCGGGGAACCCGTGGGCGGTCGCCCTGAGGCTCGTCACCAGGGCTGAGGCCGGCATCGGCCGAAAGTCGCAGCGCACCGCGAAGGGGTCTGACTTCCGCCCGAAGCGGATCGTCACACGGGCTTCGTAGCGTGCTTGCCATGAGCACCACGCCACGTACCGGACCCGCGGGCACCCTCGCCGCGGCCGTCGCTCCGGGCCCCCGGTACCCACTCCGGCGCCGGCTGCGACCCACCCTCACCACGGTGACGCCTCGTGTCCGCCCGGCCCCCGCGGCACCGGCCCGACCGCGACACCCCGAAGGGCTTCCCATGCCTTGCGCACAACTGACCGCTCCCGCCACCCACCTCGCCGAGCCGCCCCGCCCACCCGGCCGCGCGGCGCGCCCGGAACTGCGGCTGGACCTGGCGGCGGTCGCCGCGAACACCCGCCTCCTCGCCGCCCGCGCGACTCGCCTGATGGCGGTGGTCAAGGCCGACGGCTTTGGACACGGTGCGGTCGAGACCGCCCGGGCGGCACTGGGCGCGGGCGCGAGCTCGCTCGGCGTCACCTCCGTCGAGGAGGCGATGTCGCTGCGGCACGCGGGACTGCGCGCACCGATCCTGAGCTGGCTCAATCCGGTGGACGCCGCCTTCGACGAGGCCCTGCGGGCCGACGTCTCGGTCGCCGTGCCCGGTCGCGAGCACCTGGCCGCGGTGGTCCGCGCCGCGTCGCGGACGGGACGGACCGCGAAGGTGCACCTGCACCTGGACACCGGGATGGCGCGCGACGGTGCCGACCCCGCGCAGTGGGGCGACCTGTGCCGGCAGGCCCGGGAGGCGGAGCGAGGCGGCCTGGTCCGGGTGACGGGTGTCATGGGCCACCTCGGCTGCGCGGACACCCCGGGGGACGCGTGCACCGACCGCGCACTCGAACTGTTCCGCACGGCGTCGGCCGTCGCGGTACGCGCCGGGCTGCGGCCGGGCGTCCGCCATCTGGCCGCGACCTCGGCGACCCTCACCGACCCGCGGACCCGCTTCGACCTCAGCCGCGTCGGCGCCGGTCTCTACGGCATCGATCCGACGCGCACGACACGGCTGCGCCCCGCACTGACGCTGACCGCGCCCGTGGTGTCGGCCCGCACGGTACCGGCCGGTACCCGGGCCGGATACGGGCACACGTGGACCGCCGCGCGGCGTACCCACCTGGCCCTGCTGGCCGTCGGATACGCGGACGGCCTTCCCCGCGCGGCGTCCGGCCGTGCCGAGGTGCTCCTCGCCGGTCGCCGCCGCCCCGTGGTGGGACGCGTCTCCATGGACCAGGTGATCGTGGACTGCGGCGATCGCCCGGCCGCACCCGGCGACATCGCCACCGTCTTCGGAACGGGCGACGCCGGCGAGCCCACCGTCCAGGACTGGGCCCGGTGGTCCGGGACCATGGAGCACGAGATCGTCACCGGCCTGGGCGCCCGCCTGCGCCGCACCGTGCACGACTCGGGGGTGGCCGCGTGACCGCCCCCCGGAACGCCGCCCGCATCCGTGTCGCCGTCATCGGCGGCGGCCGCAGCGCCGAGCACGAGGTCTCCCTGGCGTCCGCCGCGTCCGTCCGCTCGGCGCTCGATCCGGCCGCCCACGACGTCGTGGGCCTCACCATCGGGCGCGACGGGGTGTGGCGGGACGCCGCCGGACAGCCACTGGCGGGCTCCTCCGCGGCGAGCATGTCCGCGGCACTCGGAGTACTGGCGGGCTGCGACGTGGTCTTCCCGGTGATGCACGGCCCGATGGGCGAGGACGGCACCCTGGCGGCGCTGCTGGACCTCGCGGATCTGCCGTACGTCGGTGCGGGAGTCCGGGCCGGCGCCCTGGCCATGGACAAGTGGGCGACGAAGCTGGTGGCCGAGGCGGTGGGCATCGCCGTCGCCCCCGGGTACCTGGTCACCGCCGAGAGCGCCGACCAGGCGCGCTTCGACCGCCCGGTCGTCGTCAAGCCCGTCGCCGCGGGGTCCAGTCACGGCGTGTCCCTCGTCACCGAGGAGGCGGAGCTCGCCCCGGCGATCGCCGCCGCGCTCCGGATCGACGACAGGGTGCTGGTCGAGGATCTGGTGACCGGCCGCGAGGTGGACCTCGCCGTGCTGCAGCGCGCGGACGGCCGCCTGGTGGTCGGGCCGCCCCTGGAGATCCTCCTCGACGACGGACGCCTCTTCGACACCGAGCAGAAGTACGACGGCGGGGCCAGGTTCCTGATCCCCGCTCCGCTGTCCGCCGAGGAGCACGACCGGCTCGCCGAGGCCTCCCTCGCCCTCTTCACGGCGCTGGGCTGCCGCGGAGTGGCCCGCTGCGACTTCTTCCTCACCCCCGACGGTCCCGTCCTCAACGAGGTGAACACCATGCCCGGCATGACCGCGCAGTCCCAGGTCCCCAAGATGTTCGCGCACCGGGGACTGACGTACCCCGCGCTGCTCGGCGAACTCGTGCGGGGTGCCCTCGCCGCCGCTGGGACCGCCGCCGCTGCGACCCCCGGGCAGGTGGGACGGTGACCGGGCAGCACCGCGTCGGCGACGCCGATCCGGCCCGTCCGCCGGCCCACCACGGCGGCACTCCCGGGGAACCCCCGGTGCACCGCCTGCTGCGCACCGCCCGGGTCTACGCCCAGGCCGTCCTCGACGTGGTGGTCCTGGGCTCGGGAACGGACCCCGCCGACTCCGGACGCCGCTCCGGTCCGTCCCCGGCCCGGGAGAGCGGACCCCGGTCCTCCGAGGCGGATCGGTGACACTGGACAGAACACCCGGAGCGGCTTTCGCCCGGTCGGTGAGCGGAAACGGAGAAGGCGGGAACGTGAGGAACAGCGCTGACGGCCTCTTCGAGCGGTTCCTGCGGGCCGTCGGCTGGCTGGCCGCAGCCGTGGTACTGCTGGTCCTGGCGACCCTGGACGTGGCCGTGAACGGGGTCCAGCCGCTCGTGGTCCTGCTGGCGATCGCCGTCGCCGTGGTCATGCCGCGTCTGGAGGCGGCGACGCTGGGCACCGGGGCCCTGCTCCTGGGAGCCTTCCTGGTGCTGGTGGCGCTCACGATGCCGGCCGTCGGCTACGGCATCGTCGTGCCCTTCGGGTTCACCGTCGCCGTCGTGGGCCTCGTCCTCATCGGGCTGGCAGCGTGGCGGGCCGAACCCGTACGCGCCGGCTTCGCGGTCCCGCTCCTGCTGGCGGGTCTGGTGCTCCTGCCCACCCGGCTGGGGAACGCCAGAGCGGCGGTGGTCCTCGCGCTGGTCATCGCGCTCGGCGGGGTCATCGCCAGTGCGGCGGGACTGTACCTGCGCATGTTCCAGACCAACCGCCACCGGCAGATGGTCGCCGCCCAGCAGGCCCAGCGGACGGGCATCGCGTCCGATCTCCACGATTACGTCGCCCACCACGTCACCGGCATGGTCGTGCTGGCGCAGGCCGCGCAGACCGTGGCGGCGAGCAAGCCGCAGGCCGTGCTTCCCGCCCTGGAACGCATCGAGGCGGCCGGTGACGAGGCGATGACCGCCATCCGCCGCATGGTCACCCTGCTGCGGGAACCCGACGCCCACGCCAGGCTCTCGCCCCCCGGTACGATCGCCGACATCGCGGCCCTCGCCGGTCACTTCACCTCCGACAGCGGCCTGCGGGTGCGGCTGAGCATCGAGGGCGAGGCGGAAGCGGTCCCCATCGACGTGCAGTCGGCCGTGCACCGGGTGGTCATGGAGTCGCTCACCAATGTGCGCAAGCACGCCGGCGACGCCCGGACGCTCGACATCCTCGTGCGCTGCCACGTCCGGCCCGCGGCGGTGACCGTCGAGGTCTCCAACGACGGCCGCGGCGGCGGCGGCCACTCCCCGGACGGCGGCTACGGCCTCAAGGGCCTGCACGAGCGGACGGTGGCCCTCGGCGGCTCCTTCACCGCCGGCCCGAAGGTCCCGGAGGGCTGGACCGTACAGGCGCACATACCGACCAGAGGTGCTTGATGACCATCCGTGTCCTGCTGGCCGACGACCAGACCATGGTCCGCACCGGCTTCTCGCTGATCCTCGGCGCCGAGGACGACATCGAGGTGGTCGGAGAGGCCAAGGACGGTCTCCAGGCGCTGGAGATGGTCCGTGTTCTCGCGCCCGACGTCGTCCTCATGGACATCCGCATGCCGCGCATGGACGGCCTGCAGGCCCTGCGCGAACTGAACCATCCCGGCTCCGCCGGGTCGCCGAAGGTCGTCGTCGTCACCACCTTCGACGACGACGAGTACGTGCACGAGGCGCTGAACAACGGCGCCTGCGGCTTTCTCCTCAAGGACTCCGGTCCGACCCTGCTGACCGAGGCGGTGCGCGCGGCGTACTCCGGAGAGGCACTCGTCAGCCCGGCGATCACGATCCGCCTGCTGAAGGGCCTGCGGTCGCCGCGGACCGCAGCCCCCGCGGGATCGGGCCTCTCCTCGCGCGAGACCGACGTCGCCCGCCTCGTCGCCGAGGGCCTGACCAACGCGGAGATAGCGGCCGCGCTCTTCGTGTCCCTGGGAACGGTCAAGACCCACCTGGGCAACATCCAGACCAAGCTCTCCGCCCGCAACCGCGTGGAGATCGCCCTGTGGGCGTGGCGCTCCGGCCTCGCGGAACGCTAGCGGCCTCCCGCGCCCCGCACATGGTCGATGGTCACACCGTAAGAGCGCTCCGCGGCGCGGCCGGCACGGAAATTCCGGCAGGATCCTGTTCCGCGACCCTGAACTCCGGCGTGGACGGCATCGGCGGCAGCCGCCGAGGGCACGGACCGGCTGATCGGCGCTCGGCCGAAAGGCGGAGCGGCCTCACCACGGGTCGGACTTCTGCCCGAAGCGACCGAGCGCGGGGCCCTCGTAGCGTGGCCGTCAAGAGCTCCCCCTCGTGGAACAGGCGTGCGGGCGTCCCGATTCGGGCCGCCACGGCGGTCCTCGCACACGGGGCACGGCGGGCTCACCTTCCACCGTCACAGGAGGCTTGCGATGTCCCCTTTGCTGCACCGGCTGCTGCACTCGGCCCGGGTCTACGCGCAGACGGCCCTCGAGGTCGCCGTCCTCGGCGCGGGTGACGAGCTGATGAACCCGGATCCGGCGGTCTCCCGGGCTGCCGCCACGACCGGCCGTCCGCCCGGCGCGGACACATCGGCGACGGCGGCCTGAAGCGCGACCGTGAAGCACGGCGCCGGGTACCCGGGGTCGTGCCGGGGCTTCGCCGCCGCTGCCGAGCGCCCCGGCCGGCCTCGGCCGAAAGTCGTAGAGGGGCACCGGAGATCGGCCTTCTTCCCGAGGCGCGGCGGCGAGCGGGCCTCCTAACCTGCTCGTCAGGAAGGGGACACCCTCGGTGGGGATCGGCGCCCGCGTACGTCGGGCCGGTCGTCCACCCGCCCCGGAGGGGGCGTGCCGTCAGCGCGACGGCCGCACAAGCAACCGACAAGCCTGGCAATCAAGGAGCACCAGTGAGTGACGCCGTCATGGGCGCCGCGTACGGAAGAGACCCCATGGACATGGGGGGTCCTTTGGAGGAGTCGGCGATCGAGGCTCATGGGGTGGGGCGGAGGTACCGTCGGGGCTGGGCGCTGCGGGACTGTTCGTTCCGGTTGCCGGCGGGGCGGATCTGCGGGCTGGTGGGTCCCAACGGTGCGGGCAAGACGACGCTGATGTCGATCGCGGCGAATCTGCTGGAGCCGACGGAGGGCACCTTGACGGTGTTCGGGGCGGAGCCGCGGTCGGCGGAGGCGGGGCGCCGTACGGCGTTCCTGGCGCAGGAGAAGCCGTTGTTCAAGCGTTTCACGGTGGCCGAGACGCTGCGGCTGGGGCGTGAGCTGAACCCGGGCTGGGACCAGCGGGCCGCCGAGCAGATCGTCCGCGCGGGCAATGTGCCTCTGCACGCGAAGGTCGGCACCCTTTCGGGCGGCCAGCGCACCCGGGTGGCCTTCGCGCTGGCGTTCGGCAAGCGGCCCGACCTGTTGCTGCTCGACGAGCCGATGTCCGACCTGGACCCGCTGGTGCGCCACGAGATGATGAGCACCTTGATGGCGGAGGCCGCCGAGCACGGCACCACGGTGCTGATGTCCTCGCACATGCTCAGCGAGTTGGAGAGCGTGTGCGACTTCCTGCTGGTCATCTCCACCGGTGGCCTGCGTATGGCCGGGGACGTGGACGAGATCCGCAGTGCCCATGTGCTGCTGCAGGGCGTGAGCGGCGGTGAGGGCGTGGGGGTGCCCGCGGAGCTGGCCCGGCACACCGTCGTGGAGTACCGCACCAGTGGGCGCCAGGCCACCGCCCTGATCCGGC
Organism: Streptomyces sp. BoleA5; assembly: GCF_000373665.1. Lineage (NCBI taxonomy): Bacteria > Bacillati > Actinomycetota > Actinomycetes > Kitasatosporales > Streptomycetaceae > Streptomyces > Streptomyces sp. BoleA5. The sequence continues at coordinate 421 of NZ_KB892130.1, read as the reverse complement.
CGGACGGTCCGGTGAGCGGCCAGTGGCAGTCCCAGACCCCGCAGTTGGAGGAACTGTTGCTCGCCTACCTGCGCTCGCCCGAGGCGCCGCCGCTGATCAGTCCCGTGGCGCGGATACCGGGCCGCTCGTCCGGCCCGCGGGGGGCGGCGGCATGAGCAACGCGACCACGACCCCGTCCGCACCGCCCGCGCTCCCGGTCACCGGGGGTGGCAGCCGCCGCCCNCGGNTGNGCGGCATGACCTGGCTCATCTGGCGCCAGCACCGCGCCGCCTTCTGGACCATGCTGGCCCTGACCGCCCTCGCCGTGGCGTGGATGCTCTACCAGCGCGCCGGCCTGCTCGACCACCTCACCGCGAAGGGCTGGCCGCGCTCCTCCCCCGACACGTGGATGGAGGACATCACCCCGTACAGCGCCCGGCTC
>NZ_KB892129.1:0-43529 GCF_000373665.1 Streptomyces sp. BoleA5 | reverse complement strand
CGCCAAGGAGAACGGCACCGCCCGGGTGCTGGGCGTGATCCACCTCAAGGACGTCGTCAAGCACGGCATGCGGGAGCGGTTCGACGAGCTGCGGCGGATGGGNATCCGCACGGTCATGATCACCGGTGACAACCCGCTGACGGCCAAGGCGATCGCCGACGAGGCGGGCGTGGACGACTTCCTCGCGGAGGCNACGCCCGAGGACAAGATGGCGCTGATCAAGCGCGAGCAGGCGGGCGGCAAGCTCGTCGCCATGACCGGCGACGGCACCAACGACGCCCCGGCGCTGGCCCAGGCCGACGTGGGCGTGGCCATGAACACGGGCACCTCGGCCGCCAAGGAGGCCGGGAACATGGTGGACCTGGACTCCGACCCCACCAAGCTCATCGAGATCGTCGAGATCGGCAAGCAGCTGCTCATCACCCGCGGCGCGCTGACCACCTTCTCCATCGCCAACGACGTCGCGAAGTACTTCGCGATCATCCCCGCGATGTTCGCGGTCGCCTACCCGGGCCTGGACAAGCTCAACATCATGCAGCTGCACAGCCCGGCGTCGGCGATCACCTCGGCGATCATCTTCAACGCCCTGATCATCGTCGTGCTGATCCCGCTCGCCCTGCGCGGCGTGCGCTACCGGCCCTCGTCGGCCTCGGCACTGCTGAGCCGCAACATCTGGGTCTACGGCCTGGGCGGTCTCGTGCTGCCGTTCGCCGGCATCAAGGTGATCGACCTGATCATCCAGTTCATCCCCGGCCTCAGCTGACAGAAGAAGGCGATCCATCATGTCCGGCTCCCTGCCCGCCGTGGTCCGCAACCACATGGCCGCCCTGAGGATGCTGCTGGTGTTCACGGTGCTCCTGGGCATCGCCTACCCGCTGGCCGTCACCGGCGTCGCCCAGGCGGCGTTCTCCGACCAGGCCAACGGCTCCACGATCACCCACGACGGCAAGACCGTCGGTTCCAGCCTCATCGGCCAGAACTTCACCCTCCCCAAGAAGAACCCGGACGACGCCGAGGAGGCCGCCCGCCCGGACCCGAAGTGGTTCCAGCCGCGTCCCGGCGGCTACGACCCGCTCGTCACCGGCGCCTCCAACCTCGGCCCGAACGACGAGGGCCTGGTGACGACCATCAAGGAACGCCGGTCCGCCGTCGCCGAGTTCGACGGAGTCGCCCCCGAGGACGTGCCGGTCGACGCCGTCACGGCCTCCGGCTCCGGCCTCGACCCGCACATCTCACCCGAGTACGCCCGCGAGCAGGCCGAGCGGGTCGCCCGGGCCCGCGGCCTGGACGCCGGCGCCGTGCGCACGCTGGTGGAGGACCACGTCCAGGGCCGGATCCTCGGCTTCCTCGGTGAGGAGCGCGTCAACGTCGTGGAACTCAACCGGGCGCTGACCGATCTGAAGTGACGTCCCGTCACAGTCGAACCGCCCGCACCACGCCGCCCGGCGGCGCAGGGACCACCTGCGCCGCCGGGCGGCGTGCCACCCGTACAAGGAGGGACATCCGGTGACGCAGCCAGTCGTCCCGGCCCCGGCCGGCACCCCCCGGGGACGGCCCGGCAGACTCAAGGTCTTCCTCGGGGCGGCCCCCGGAGTCGGCAAGACCTACCGCATGCTCGACGAGGCCCGGCGCCGGGCCGCCCGCGGCACCGACGTCGTCGTGGGCTACGTCGAGTGCCACAGGCGCCCGCGCACCGAGGAGATGCTCGACGGCCTCGAGATCGTGCCCCGCGCCGAACGCGACTACCGCGGCACCGCCTTCGCCGAGATGGACCTCGACGCCGTCCTCGCCCGCGCACCGCAGGTGGCGCTCGTCGACGAGATGGCCCACACCAACATCCCCGGCGGACGCCACACCAAGCGCTGGCAGGACATCGAGGTGCTCCTCGCGGCCGGGATCGACGTGATCACGGCCGTCAACATCCAGCACCTGGAGTCGCTCAACGACGTCGTCGAGAAGATCACCGGCGTGCCGCAGCGGGAGACCGTCCCGGACGAGGTCGTCCGCCGCGCCGACCAGATCGAGCTGGTCGACATGCCCGCCGACGCGCTGCGCCGCCGCATGGCGCACGGCAACGTCTACGCCCCGGAGAAGGTCGACGCGGCCCTGTCGAACTACTTCCGCGTCGGCAACCTCACCGCGCTGCGCGAACTCGCCCTGCTCTGGGTCGCCGGACGCGTGGACGAGGCGCTGCGGAGGTACCGCTTCGAGCACGGCATCGGCGGTGTCTGGGAGACCCGGGAGCGGGTCGTCGTCGCCGTGACCGGCGGCCCGGAGGGCGAGACCCTCATCCGCCGCGCCGCCCGCATCGCCGCCCGCTCGGCCGGCGGGGACCTGCTCGCCGTCCACATCGTGCGCAGCGACGGCCTGGCCGACGCCTCACCCGCCGCCCTGACCCGGCAGCGGGCCCTGGTGGAGAGCCTCGGCGGCACCTTCCACCCGGTCGTCGGCGACCACGTCCCCGACGCGCTCCTGGACTTCGCGCGGGCCGAGAGCGCCACCCAACTGGTGATGGGCACCAGCCGCCGCGGCCGGCTCGCACGGTTCCTGACCGGACGCGGCGTCGGCGAGACCATCGTGGAACACTCCGGCGACATCGACGTCCACATGGTCACCCATGAACGCGCCGGACGCGGACGCCTCCTGCCCGTCCCCTCCAGCAGCCTGCCCCTGGCCCGCAAGGTGGCCGGACCCGTCGCCGGGTTCGTGCTGCCCGTGCTGCTCACCACGGTCCTCGCGAACTCCCGCGGGCACCTGAACCTCACCAGCGAGGCCCTGCTCTTCCTGCTGACCGTCGTGGGCGTCGCCTGCATCGGCGGCGTCGTCTCCGCGCTGCTCGCGTCCGTGACGGCGTCGCTGCTGCTCAACTACTACTTCATACCGCCCCTGGGCCGGTTCACCATCGGCGAGACCAACAACGTGCTGGCGCTGGCCGTCTTCGCGCTCGTGGCCGTGACCGTCGCGACGATCGTGGACCGCTCGCTGCGGCTGTCCCGGCGCGCGGCGAGCGCCACCGCGGAGGCCGAGACGCTGTCCTCCCTCGCCGGGGGCATCCTGCGCGGCGACCAGGCCGTCGAGGTGCTGCTGGAACGGACGCGGGAGGCCTTCGGCATGGAGTCCGCGGAACTCGCGCACCACTCCGACGGCGGCCCGGTGCCGGTCGACGACCCCGCCGAGGGCGTGGTGGCCGTCCCCGTCGGACCCGACGACGTCCTCGTCCTGCGAGGCCGGCGCCTCGCGGCCTCGGAGCGGCGCGTGCTCATCGCCTTCGCCGGGCACGTGGCCTCCGCCCTCGAACGGGCCCGGCTGGCCGAGGCCGCCGCCGAGGTGGAGCCGGTCAGGGCGGCCGACCGGATGCGGACGGCACTGCTCGCGGCCGTCAGCCACGACCTGCGCACCCCGCTCGCCGGTGCCTGGGCGGCCGTCAGCTCGCTGCGCAGCCGCGAGGTCGAGTTCTCCGCAGAGGACCAGGAGGAACTGCTGGCCACCGCCGAGGTCTCCCTGGACCGGCTCAACCGGCTGGTGGACAACCTCCTCGACATGAGCCGGCTGCAGGCCGGCGCGCTCAGCCTCGTCCTGGAGCCGGCCTCGGTTGCCGAGGTGGCCTCCCTCGCCCTCGACAGCCTCCCCGAGAGCACCGTCCCCGTCACCACCCGGGGACTGGACGGCATACCGTTCGCGCTCGCGGATCCGCCGCTCCTGGAACGCGTCATCGCCAACCTGGTGACCAACGCCCGGCGGCACGCCCCCGAGGGCACCGCCGTCCTGCTCAGCGCCAGCTCCCTCGGCCCGCGCATCGAGCTGCGGGTCGCGGACCGCGGCCCCGGGCTCCGGCCCGCCGACCGGGAGCGGGTCTTCGAACCCTTCCAGCGGCTGGGCGACACCGACAACACCACCGGTCTCGGCCTCGGGCTCGCCCTCTCCCGCGGGCTGACCGAGGCGATGGGCGGCACCCTCACCCCCGAGGACACCCCCGGCGGAGGTCTCACCATGGTCCTGTCCCTGCCCACCGCCGGCGATCCGGCCGGCCAGCCCGCCGACCCCCTCGGCGGCGAGGAGGCGCTGACATGAGGCGCGTCCTGATCGTCGACGACGAACCGCAGATCCTGAAGGCACTGGACATAGACCTGACGGCACGTCACTACGCAGTCGCCACCGCGCCCGACGGCACCACCGCGCTCCTGCTGGTGTCCCGGCAGCCGCCCGACGCCCTCATCCTCGACCTCGGCCTGCCCGACGTGCCCGGGACCGACATCATCCACGGCGTACGGGCCTGGAGTCCGCTGCCCATCATCGTGGTCTCCGGGCGGACCGGTCCGGCCGACAAGGTCGAGGCGCTCGACGCGGGGGCTGACGACTTCGTCACCAAGCCGTTCTCCATGGACGAGCTGGCCGCCCGGCTGCGCGCCGTGCTGCGCCGTCCGCCCGCGCTGCAGGAGCCCGAGACGGTCGCCATCGCGGACTACCGCGTCGACCTGGGCGCGTTCACCGTCGAGCGCCGCGCCGGCACGGGCGATGCCCCGCGGCTCACGCCCACCGAGTGGCGGCTGATCGCCCCGCTGCTGCGCAACCCCGGGCGCCTGATCACCGGGCGCCAGCTGCTGCGCGACGTGTGGGGTCCCGGCAACGAGAAGCGCACCAACTACCTGCGCGTCTACCTCGCCACCCTGCGGCACAAACTGGAACCGGACCCCGCCCACCCGCGTCACCTGATCACCGTGCCCGGCATGGGCTACCGCTTCGAGCCCTGAGCCGGCGCACAACGAGCGGCCCGCCCGGTGAGCCCACCGGGCGGGCCGCGTCGTACGTGTCAGGGCGCTCCGAGGGCGTGCCTCGTCCCGGCGCTTCCTGACGACGCCCTGACGCGCGCCCTCGCGGCGGCGTCAAGGCGCCGGCTTGCCCGCCTCGCTGTGAGCGCGATGTATCGGTATTCCTGCCGATTCATCACCCCATGGGTGGCGGGGTGATCGCGGGCTCACCGTTGCTGTACATTCCGCGCTTCCGCCGTGACACAAGGAAAAGGGTCCATGAGTACTCGCCGCCTGACCGCCGCACTCGCTCTCCTCCTCGCGCTGCCGCTCGCCGCCTGCGGCGCGGAGAAGGGATCCGCGCAGGCCGTCGCCGGGAGTCCCGCGGCGACGCCGTCCGTCGAGCAGTCCCCCGAGAGCCCCAAGTCGCCGGAGGAGTTCCTCGACCTCGCGGAAGCGGCGATGACCGGCGAAAGCGGATGGACCTTCTCGGTCACGGGCCGTGAGGGGCTGACCCTTCAGGGACAGCGGAGCGCTGCCACGTACCGGGCCACGGTCCACCGGGGTACGGACCCCGAGGCGTTGCACTCCGAGGGGGTCAGCACCAACAGCAAGGGGACGAAGAAGAGCGAGGAGATCTATGTCGTGGACGGCACGGCATACGTGAAGGAGGACGGTGCGGCGTGGAAGCACGCACCCGCTTCCGACCCCGAGATGGAGAACAAGACCGAGGACCCGGTCGCGGCCGTCGCGGAGTTCAGGACGTACGCGAAAGCCGCCGGCGGCGGCGATGTGAAGCTGACGAAGGCACGCGGCACGGTCGAACTCCGGGTGACCGGCGGCAGGCGGAAACTGGCCGCCGTGAAGGACCGGGCGTGGGCGAAGAAGGCGCGGCGGGAGTTCGCACCCACGGCCGAGCAGTTGCGCGACGCCGGTGTCCCCGTGAACGACGACCAGCTGACCCTGTCCCGGCTCCAGGAGGTCCTGGTCCTGGACGCGACGACATACCGGGTCAGGAGCCACCGCTACGAGCTCGAGATCCTCGTCCCGTATGCGGGCGGCGGGGACATCGCGTACGAGCAGGACGTCCGTGAGGAGAACCGGGGCGCGTACGCGGGGCGCATCGAACTGCCCGGCGACGTCGGCGCGTGACCAGGTGCCGCAGGGGCCCGGTGACTCCGGGGAGCGCGAGGATCAGTGCCCGTGCGCCCCGGCGCGGTGCACCGGGCCGTGCGGCTCGCCGCAGTGGCCGCCCGCCGAGCCCGCCGCGCCGGCCGGGGTGGCGCCCACGGTGAGGAGTTCGGCGGGCGCGTGGTCGACCTGCAGGGTGGTGTGGGTGAGCCCGTAGTCCGCGCCCAGCAGATGCTCCAGGTCGCGGCGGACGGCGTGGCAGTCCCCGCCCGGCTCGACCAGGACGTGCGCCGACAGCGCCGGCTGACCGGAGGTGATCGTCCAGATGTGCAGGTCGTGGACCTCGGTGACCGCCTCGTGGGCGGCCAGCCGGTCGCCCACCTCGTCCGGGTCCAGGCCCGCCGGGGCCGCCTCGAGGAAGATCCGCCCCGAGTCGCGCACCAGGCCGCACCCCGCCCTGAGCATGAGGCCGACCACCACGAGCGTCGCGATGGCGTCGGCGCGGACGAAGCCGGTCAGCAGGACGACGAGGCCCGCGACGGCGGTGCCGATGAAGGCGTACAGGTCGTTCAGCACGTGCTGGAACGCGCCCTCGACGTTGAGGGACGTGCGGTTGGCCCGCGACAGGCACCAGGCCGCGCCGATGTTGACGACCACGCCGGCCAGCGCGGTGACAAGGACGGGGCCGCCCGCCACGTCCGGCGGCGAGACGAGCCGCCGCACCGCCTCGTACGCCAGCCACGCGGCGAGCAGCAGCAGGGTGATGCCGTTCGCCTGCGCCGAGAGGATCTCGGCCCGCTTGAGCCCGTACGTGAAACCGCCCCGCGCCGGGCGCGCCGCCAGCCGCATCGCCACGAGCGCCAGCACGATGGAGGCGGCGTCGGTGAGCATGTGCGCGGCGTCGGAGAGCAGGGCGAGTGACCCCACCAGCAGACCGACGACGACCTCGACGGCCATGAAGCCGGCGATCAGGCCCAGCGCGAGGCCCAGCCAGCGCCGGTCGGCGTTCTCGGCCACCCCATGCGCGTGACCGTGCCCATGCCCATGCTCATGTGCGTGCTCGTGACCGTGCGCGTTCATGGTGCGGTGACCTCCCCGTTCCAGGTGCGACACCCGCAGGGAAGCACATGGGTGCCGTGATCGGCAAAGACTGCACCGGTGACCGTTGTCAACTTCGGTAAGACGACGGTGACCTGCGCCGGTGCCCGGCGGGTCGGGGAGCGGACGGAGCCCCCGGCCGCGCCCGGCGCCGGGGGCGGCCGGGAGGCGGCGAGCCTCCCGGGCGCCCCCGCGGGGTCAGGGGGTCGGGTTCGCTCCGCGGGTCGCGAGCATTCCGGCCATCAGGCGGATCTCCGCCTCCTGGCCCTCGACCATGCCCGCCGCCAGGCGCCGCACCTGGTCGGTCCGTGCGAGGTCCGCGGCCGCGGACGCCATCTCCACACCGCCCTTGTGGTGGGCGGTGAGCAGTTGGAGGTAGAGGACCGCGGCGGCCCTGCCGTGGGCCGCCCCGAGGCGTCGCAGGTCGGCGTTCGTGGCCATGCCGGGCATCAGCGACCCGTCGTGCGGGGGGTAGGCCATGTCGTGTCCCATCCACCCCATGGGCGGCTGCGAGGACGACTTGGGCAGCCTCCAGACGTCCAGCCAGCCCAGCAGCATGCCGCGCTGGTTGGCCTGGGTGTTGATGACGTCGTAGGCGAGCCTGCGGACGTCCTCGTCGTCCGTGCGGTCGCGGACGATCAGTGACATCTCCACCGCCTGCTGGTGGTGGATCGCCATGTCGCGCGCGAAACCGGCGTCCGGCGAGTCCGTGCCCGGGGTGCCCCCGCTGCTGGGGCGCGCCGTCAGCAGGGTGAAGGCCAGGGCCGCGAGCACGACCAGCGCCATGCCGCCGGCGAGCACGAGCAGCGGCCTGCCCGCGCCCCGGGCGGCGGTCACGAGGCCTTGCCCCCGGTGCAGGGCGCGCCGGGCTCCGGGGTCTGGTCGCCCTGCACATAGGTGTCGAAGAACGTCGCCACGCGCGGGTCGTCCGCCTTGGTGACGCCCAACTGGTGGCCCCACGCGGTGAGGGTGATCGGCGAGGCCTGGTCCGCGTACGGGCTCATCAGAGAGTAGGGGGTCTTCGAGACCCGGGTGCTGAGCGTCTTGACGTCCGCGTCCGTCGCCTTGCCGGTGTACGTCACCCACACCGCGCCGTGCTCCAGGGCGTGCACGGCGTTCTCATTGGCGAGGGGCTTGTCGTAGACGTCGCCGTTGCAGTTCTGCCAGACGGGGCTGTGGTCGCCGCCGGCAGGCGGGCTCATGGGGTACTCGACGGTCTTGTCGACGTGGTTCTGCGTGAGGCCGGACCACGTCTTCTCCCCGCTGACGGAACCGGCCGCCGCGGACTTCGCGTCGTCGCCGCCGCTGTCGTTCGCGGCGTTGACGAGGTAGACGCCGCCGCCGACCAGACCGACGAGGACGGCCGCGCAGGCTGTGATGGTGATGACGCGGTTGCGGCGTTCGCGGGCCTGCTCCTGGCGGCGTATCTCCTCGACGCGCGCACGGCGGTCGGTGGCCCTGGCCTTGGAATGGGGGGAACCCATGGCATGTCCTGATTCCCCGCCGCGTCGGTCACGCGGCGGTGCTGGTGGAAGGGTCGGATGACGTACGGCGCGCACCGGCGGTCGCCGCCGGTGCGGTCGGCCTCCTACGTCCGCTGGATCTGGAGCATGTGCAGGCCGGGGGAGCGCACGGTGCCGGGGGACGGCGCGCCCAGTCCCGCGGCGGCGACCGCGGGCGGCCACACCGACGGCGGTTCCGCGCCGGGAAGGTGCGGCAGGGGAGCGGAGCCCAGGGTCACCGGCGTGTGCTCCGCGGGGGAGCAGCCGTTGCCGCGTCCGCCGGGGTCGTGGGCGTCCGTGCAGACCTCGTCGGCGACGTACGCGAGGTGCGAGGAGACGAGGGTGCGGGCCGGGCCGGACGCGTCTTGCGGAGGCCCGGTGTGGCCGCAGATCCCGAGGGCGGCGAGCAACCCGCACAGGACGAGGACGACACCGTTCACGCGGGCGGGTATCGCACCGCCTCGGCCGGCTCCTCCGTCACTGCGCATCGCGGCAGATCGTACCCGCCGCCGCGCGCCGTACCCGTGCCCGGGTGCGCTCCGGCGGGAAACCGGCGTGCCCGCCACCGGGGAGCCGTGTCAGGCTGCTCCGCATGGACGTTCGCCTGCAGCCGTGGTCGGAGGGAGCCCTTCCGCTCCTCCGGCTGATCAACACGCATGAGATGCGGCGGCACGTCGGCGGCCCGGAGCCCGAGGCACTGCTGCTCGCCCGGCACGAGCGCTACCTCGCCCTGCCGGAAACCGGCCTGGGGCGCATGTACGCCGTACTCCTCGGCGAGGAGCCGGTCGGCAGCATCGCCTACCACCGCCGCGACTGGCGGGGCGAGGCGATCTACGAGACGGGGTGGAACGTCCTGCCGCCGTACCAGGGCAGGGGCATCGCCGCCGCCGCCGGTGCCGCGCTGGTCGCCGTCGTGCGCGAGGCCGCCCGAGAGGCGGGGGCTCCCCGCGCGCTGCACGCCTTCCCGTCCGTGCGGAACGCCCCGTCGAACGCCCTGTGCCGCCGCCTCGGGTTCGCCCTGCGCGGCGCCTGCGACTTCGAGTACCCGAGGGGCAGCGGCACGATGATGCGCAGCAACGACTGGCGCCTCGAACTCGCCGCGCCGCACCGGGCGGTGCCTCGCTGAGACACGCGACCGCGCCCGTCACGCCGCCCCCAACCTCCGGCGCATCACGGCGGAGGCACCGCGGTCACGGGTGGGGCGGGGTCCGAACCGCCGGGTCAACGGCGATGGCGGGCCCGGCGTTTGCGGGAGCGGCGGTCCGTCACCAGGAAGAGGACCAGCAGCGCCGCGACGACGCAGATCGCCACCGTCTCGGCCGTGAAGAGCAGTTCGCCGATCCCGCGGTCCCTCGCCTCCACGGGAGGGACGTAGATCTCCCGCGACGGGCCGCCGGAGGGCGCGCCGTGGGGCAGGAGGAGGCGCGGGGGCGCCGTGCGGAGGCTCATCGCCGACCAGTATCGCGGCTTCGGTCCCGCCGCGGGACGAGTCGGCCGGCAAGGGGGCGCCCGGGCCGGCGCCGCGCGCACTGTCAGTCGGTGAGCGCCGGGTGCGCGGAGGGGAGGCGCAGGAGCCATCGCAGGAACGGCCGCCGCGGCGGCCGCGCCCGCACCTTGCCGAACTCCAGCTCGCCCGCCAGTTCCACGCGCAGTCCGACCGGTGTCGCCGGGCCTGCCGCGGGCCGGATGTCCACCGTGCCGAATGCGACGGTCAGTTCGTCGGCGTCCACCACGATGCCGGGCCGGGTCACGAGCACCAGGGAACTTCCGCGGACGTCCATGTCGACGCGGAGGGTGTCCTGAGTGATCACTGCGTGGGTGAAGTCCAGCACCACCTCGCCCCACTCCGACCGGATCTCCATGCGCCGCGGCACGACCCACCGGTCGACGCGGCGGTACGAGCCCCCGCGGTTGTCGACGCGGACCACGTCCTTGACGTCCGGGGCGGCGGTACGCGGCGTCCCGGCGGCGGCCGGCAGGTCGGCCGTGAGCGGGGCCAGTTCGTCGAGCGTACGCGCCGACAGGGCGGCCTCCAGGCGCTCGTCCAGCTCGGCGGCGGACAGCAGCCCGTCGCCCGCGGCCACGGTCAGGACGTCCACCACCCGGTCCCGGTCCGCGTGCGAGGCCCGCAACGGGGGCGGCCCGGGCGCGGCGCCCGTAACGGACGGCACTCCGGTGGGCCGGATCTCTCCCGGCATGTCCCCACCCCGTTCCGGTCGGCGCCTCCGGGGAGACGCGATACGCCATTCGCGAACTAACGCTATATCGCGTCATGGGCGCACGCCAAGCCCGCACCCCGCTCCACGCCGGGAGGAGGAACACCGGTGCGCCCGCGGCGGGTTTGCCGCCTGGGGGATGTCACAGACGGGGCGGCCGTCTTGTCCTTCCTGTGCACAGTCCCTGTTTGGAGGAACGCATGAGCGCTGAGCACGCACACTTGCCCCCGGGCGTCGAAGTGGTCGCGACCCTGCCCGAGGCGGCGGGCCGGATCCCGGCCGGCGCCGAGGCCAGGACGATCCGGGTCACCCTGGCGCCCGGTGACCCCGGAGCGCCGCCGCACCGCCACCCCGGGCCGGTCTTCGGCTACGTCACCGAGGGCGAGATCCTCTTCGAGCTGGAGGGGCAGCCGCCCCGGGTGCTCAAGGCCGGTGACGCCCTCTTCGAGCCCGGAGGCGACGTGATCCACTATCAGGGCGCCAACAACCTCCCCGATGCGCAGTCCCAGCTGGTGGTGATGATGTTCGCGCCTCCCGGCAGCCCGGTGCTGACCGTGGTCGGCGAGGAGGAACTGGCCGAACGGCGGCACCTGCGCGTCACGTCGTGAGGTTCCGCCGCTGAGTAGTCCTCGGCGGCGAGCCGGGTGCGGGAAACCGTGAGGCTCCGGGTGGACCGGCCGTCGACCGAGGCCGGCTCGTCCGCCCGGAGCCTTTCATGCCGTCCGGGCCGGCTCGGGCCGATCGCCTCCGCTCATCCGGCACGGCGTTCACGGCGCCGCCGGCCGCCACCGGGCCGCCACGACGGACCGCGATCCGGGCCGCGCCGGCAGCGTGCGGGACTCATTGGACGACGAAGCCGGGCCCGCGCCTCCCGGCGCCGAACCGCCGGCCGCCACCGCCACCGCGGCCCGGCCCGCGGGCCGACGAAACGCCCGGCGGCACGGACGGCAGGGACGGCACGGCCAGGACCGGGCAGCGGGCGTGCGCGAAGCAGTGGGCCGCGACCGACGGCGCGAAGAGCCGCTGCCAGGGGCCGTGGGAACCGGCACCCACCACCAGCAGCGCCGCCCCGTCGCCGGCCATCTCCACGAGCGCCGGGCCCGGCCGCCCCAACGCCAGGACCGGGCGCAGCGGCGGGTCCAGGGGCAGGTCGCCCTCGAAGGCGGCGTCCAGGGCCGCGAGCATCCGGCGCCGGGCGAGCCGCCGCCACCGGTCCGGCTCCGGAGGGTCGGGCGGCCATCGGCTCCGCGTCCCACCGGCACCGTCCCACGCCGTCTCCCAGGCGGTGACCACGGTCAGCACGCACTCCCGGCGCCGGGCCTCCGCCGCGGCACGGCGCAGTGCCGCCAGGCCCCCGGGGGAGCCGCCGACGCCCACCACGACGCACTCTTCACTGACCTCGTTCATGCCTCCATCGAACTCCCCGGAACGCGCGGACCGGAGGCCCTTGTCGCGATCCTGACGCCCCCCGCACGACCCGGGCGACCCGCGCCGTCAACGTTCGCGCGCTCACCGTCAACGTCGCGTCAGGGAGCACGGTCACCCCCCGGACCCCGGGCATAGCGTCCCTGATGCGTCCCGGACCGCCGGCCCCGGCCGGGGCGCCCCAGGAACCGCAGCAGGTGCCGCACCAGGAGGAAGCCATGACAGAGCTCACGTACGGGGACGACCCGGGGCCTTCGGATCCGTCCCCGGCCGGACGACACCGGGAGACGTTGTACGTTCCCGTCCGGCCGGGACCCGTGGGATGCGTCGCGCGCATGTTCCGCACGCCCCTGGGCGGCCGTACGGCCGTCGGCTTCACCACCGCGGAGCGTCTCGCGGAGACGCTCGGTCCCGAGCAGCAGTGGATCCCCCTGTCGGAATCCGCGCTGCGGTCGCTGGCCCGCCCGCTCGGCGTCACGGCACTGACCGTGGACCCGCAACTCGCCGCACCCGCCGTGTCGGACATGCCGGAGGAGACCGGTCGCCGGCTCGACCCCCAGACTCTCGGGGTCCTCAGGGTCACCGGCGCGGTCGCGCTGGTCGACGCCCTGGCCCTGTGGATCGGCTGAAAGGAGCGCTGTCATGACTGCCGTCACCGAGCACTTGGAGACCGCGTACCCCGACGCCGACCTGTCGGTGTGGCCCGCGTCCGCCTCCTGCGCCCCCCACGGTGAGGTCACCGTGGGCGGGGTCGCCCTGACCGAGGTCGCCGAACGCTTCGGCACCCCGGCGTACGTCCTGGACGAGGGCGAGGTACGCGACCGCTGCCGCGCCTACCGGGCGGCATTCCCCGACGGCGACGTGCTGTACGCCGCCAAGGCCTTCATGTGCCGTGCCATGGCCCACTGGGTGGACGAGGAGGGCCTCGGCCTCGACGTCTGCTCGGCGGGGGAACTGGAGCTCGCGGTCGTCACCGGCTTCCCGCCGGAGCGCATCCTGCTCCACGGCAACGCCAAGAGCCCCGAGGACCTGGCCACGGCACTGCGCCTGGGCGTGGGCCGGATCGTGATCGACAGCACCGGTGAGATCGCCAGGCTGGCCGCCCACGTCCCGCCGGGGGACCGGCAGAAGGTGCTGCTGCGCATCGTGCCGGGCATCGCCGCCGGTCACCACAACGCGGTGCGCACCGGCACCGACGACCAGAAGTTCGGGCTGTCCCTGGCCGACGGATCGGCCCAGCACGCCATCACGCGTGTGCTGGAGCAGCCGCGCCTCGAACTGGTCGGCCTGCACTGCCACCTGGGCTCGCAGATCAGCAGCGTCAAGCCGTACCTCGCGGCGGTGCGCCGGCTGGTCGGGCTGCTGGCCGCCGTGCGCAGGCAGCACGGCGTCACACTGCCGGAACTGGACCTCGGCGGCGGGCACGCGGTCGCCTACCGTCCGGGAGAGGCGGCGATGGACCTGACGACGCTGTCCGCGCGGATACGCGCCGAACTCGCCGAGGGCTGCGCGGCCGCCGGGCTGCCGGTGCCGCGGCTGACGGTGGAACCGGGCCGCGCGATCGTGGGCCCCGCAGGTGTCGCGCTGTATCACGTGCTGTCGGTCAAGCGCACCGGCGGCCAGACCTTCGTCGCGGTGGACGGCGGCATGAGCGACAACCCCCGGCCCGCGCTGTACGGGGTGCGCTACGCCCCGCGGCTGATCGGCCGTCACTCCACCGAGGAGCCGGTGCTGGTGACCGTGGTCGGCCGGCACTGCGAGGCCGGTGACATCCTGGCCTCCGCGGTGCCGCTGCCCGCCGACGTCCGGCCCGGGGACCTCCTGGCGGTGCCGGTCGCGGGCGCGTACCACCTGTCCATGGCGTCCACGTACAACCTCGTCGGCCGTCCGCCGGTCGTCGCCGTCCACGAGGGGCGGGCGCGGCTGCTGGTCCGCCGCGAGTCCCTGGCCGACTTCCGCAACCGCGACATCGGGCTCTGAGCCCGCGCGTCGTCCGACGCCCCCCGAGCGCCCTCCGGGCAGGTGATGTCCCCGCGTCCCCCTGCCCGGAGGTGCGACATGCCCGATTCCGGTGCGCGAGTTCCGGTGCGCGAGTTCCGGTCCACGAGTTCCGATCCACGAGAAGAGAGAGTCCGGTGAGTGTGGAGTACACCGTCCGCCCGAGCCTCGCGGAGGGCATCAGATGACCTCCGCACCCGCACCGGTCAGGCCGGACCGTGAAACCCCCGCCCTTCCCCCCGAGGCCGGCGGGCAGCGCGGTGCGGGCACCCGCCCGCTCGCTCCGGTCCAGCTGTGGCTCGCCCTCCCCGAGGCCCTGCGCAAGCTCAACCCGGTGACGCTGGTCCGCAACCCGGTCATGTTCGTCACCGGGATCGGCGCCGCCCTGACCACCGGGCTCGCCGTCGTCCACCCCTCCGTGTACGGGTGGCTCATCACGGTCTGGCTCTGGCTCGCCGTCGTCTCCGGGAACCTCGCGGAGGCCGTCGCCGAGAGCCGCGGCAGGGCCCAGGCCGACGCCCTGCGCCGCACGCGCCGGATCACCACGGCCCGCCGGCTGACGAAGGACGGCGAGAAGGACGTGCACGCGATCGCCCTGCGCCGCGGCGACACCGTCGCGGTCGAGGCCGGGGAGACGATCCCTGGTGACGGCGACGTCGTGCAGGGTGTCGCCGCGGTCGACGAGTCGGCCGTCACCGGCGAGTCCGCACCCGTCATCCGCGAGGGCGGCGGCGACCGTTCGGCCGTCACGGGCGGCACGAAGGTGCTGTCCGGCCGCCTCGTCGTGCGCGTCACACGGCAGTCGGGGGAGAGCTTCATCGACCGCATGATCGCCCTGGTGGAGGGCGCCGACCGCAGGAAGACACCGCACGAGATCGCGCTCAACCTGGTGCTCGTGCTGCTCACCGTCGTCTTCCTCGTCGCCGTCGTGACCCTGCGGCCCATGGCGATCCTCTCCGAGGACCCGGGAAGCGCCGCCCTGACCGCCGACGGCGCCAGCGCGATCGCCCTGGTCTCGCTGCTGCTCTGCCTCGTCCCGACGACGATCGCCGCCCTGCTGTCGGCCGTCGGCATCGCCGGCATGGACCGCCTGGTGCAGCGCAACGTCCTGGCGGCCTCCGGCCGGGCCGTCGAGACCGCCGGGGACGTCAGCACCCTCCTGCTCGACAAGACCGGCACGATCACCGACGGCAGCCGCCGGGCCGGTGCGTTCCTGCCGCTCGGGGACGTCGATCCGGAGTGGTTCGCCCAGTCCGCGCTGCTGTCGAGCCTCGGCGACGGCACCCCCGAGGGGCATTCGATCGTCGCCCACGCCCGTGAGCACTACGCGCTCTCCCACCACAAGGCCGACGAGATCGACCTGCCCGACGCCCGGTGGGTGCCCTTCAGCGCCACCATCCGCATGTCCGGGGTGGACCTCCCCGGCGGCAGGCGGCTGCGCAAGGGCGCTCCCGCCGCCGTCGCCGCCTGGGTCCGCGAGCGTGAGGGCACCGTCCCCGCCGGACTGGACGTCTACGTCGAGCAGGTGTCGTCCGCCGGCGGGACACCCCTCGCGGTCGCCGAACTCCCGGCCGCGGGCGGCCCCGCGCGCGTACTCGGCGTCATCCACCTGAAGGACGCCGTCAGGCCCGGACTGCGCGAGCGCTTCGAGGAGATGCGCCGGATGGGCATCCGCACCGTCATGGTCACCGGCGACCACCCGGTGACCGCCCGCGCCATCGCCGAGGAGGCGGGCGTGGACGGCTTCCTCGCCGAGGCGACCCCCGAGGACAGACTGGCCCTGATCAAGCACGAACAGGCCGGCGGCCACCTCGTCGCCATGACGGGCGACGGCACCGACGACGCACGGGCGCTGGCCCAGGCGGACGTGGGCGTCGCCATGAACACCGGCACCTCGGCCGCCAGGGACGCCGGGAACATGGTCGACCTCGACTCCGACCCCACGAAGATCGTGGAGATCGTCAAGGTCGGCAAGCAACTCCTCGTCACCCGCGGCGCGCTGACGACCTTCTCGATCGCCAACGACATCGCCAAGTACCTCGCGGTCCTCCCCGCGGTGTTCGGCGGGGCGTACCCGGCGCTGGACGCCGTCGACCTCCTGCGGCTGCACTCACCGGCGTCGGCGATCCTGTCGGCCGTCGTCTTCAACGCCGTCGTCATCCTCGCGCTGATCCCGCTCGCCCTGCGGGGCGTCCGTTACCGGCCCGGCAACGCCGCCTCGCGGCTCACCCGCAACCTATGGGTCTACGGCCTCGGCGGGGTCGCCGCGCCGTTCCTGGCGATCAAGCTCATCGACCTCGCCCTCGCCTGGCTCGTCCCCGGGATCTGAGCACGCTCCGCACCGCGACGGCGCCCTCGCGCCGGCCCGTGGTGCCGAGGGCGGCCCCCCGGCGGAGGGGGGCCGTCCGTGCGAAATGCGCGAGCGCGCTCTGCGGCGTCGTGCGAGCATCTGCGGATGCTCACACTCGCCGACGAACTCGGAAGTCTCGCCTGCACGGTGACGGGGGACGGGCCGCCCGTCGTCCTCGTGCACGCCGGTGTCGCCGACCACCGCATGTGGGACGACATCGTGCCCGGCCTCGCCGAACACCACACCGTCATCCGCTACGACATGCGCGGCTTCGGGCAGTCCCCGCCACCGGCCGGCCCGTTCAGCGAACACGACGACCTGCGGCGCGTCCTGGACCACTTCGGCCACGAGCGCGCCCACCTGGTCGGCGCCTCCTTCGGAGGCCGTGTGGCGCTCGACTTCGCGCTCGCCCACCCGGCGCGCGTCCGCTCCCTGGCCGTGTTCGCCCCGCCGTGGCCGGGGTACGACTGGTCGCCGCAGATGATCGCCTACGACGCCGCCGAGACCGAGGCACTCGCCGCGGGAGACCTCGACGCCGCGGTCCGCGTCAACCTCGACATGTGGCTGTACGGCCCGGCCCGGGGACGGGACGACGTACCCGCCGCGTCGGCCGACCGGCTGCGGGGGCCGATGCGGACCGCGCTGAGCCACCAGGGCGCGGTCGAGGCGCACTCCCGCGGCCGCGCGGACGGCGACGTCGCCACCCTGTCCGTACCCGCCCTGGTCGGTGTCGGCCTCCTCGACGTCCCGGACTTCCAGGACATCGCCCGGCGCTACGCCGCCACCATCCCCGGCGCCAGCCTGGTCGAGTTCCCGGCCGCGGCCCACCTCGTCGCCGTGGACGCCCCCGCCGACGTGACCGCGGCGCTGCTTCCGTTCCTCGCCCTGTAGAGCCCTTCGGGCGCTCGCACCGCCAAGGCGGTGGACCTCCGGTCCGCACCGACCGCGCGTCGGGTCGCGGGGGTATGGATCCTCCCCACGGACCGTGGGCGTCCGACGTACCACGCACGCCGGACGGGGCTAGGGACAGGAGCAACGCCTGTGGACATGAAACTCGAGGTCGTGGTGGTGCCCGTCGCCGACGTCGACCGGGCCAAGGACTTCTACACGGGCCTCGGCTGGCGGCTCGACGCGGACGTCACCACCGGCGAGGACTTCCGCGTGATCCAGGTGACCCCGCCCGGCTCGCTCTGCTCGGTCATCTTCGGCACGGGGGTCAGTGCGACCGAACCGGGCTCGGCCAGGGGGCTCCACCTGACCGTGGAGGACGTCGTGGCCGCCCGGGAGGAGCTCGTGGGCCGCGGGGTCGAGGTGAGCGAGGTGTTCCACGACGCCGGCGGGGTGTTCCACCGCGCGGAGACGGAAGGACGTGTGGCCGGCCCCGACGCCGAGCGGCGCAGCTACTGCTCGTTCGCGTCGTTCAGCGACCCCGACGGCAACGAGTGGGTGTTCCAGGAGATCACCGAGCGGCTTCCGGGCCGCTGACCGCCGCCCCCGGCGGCGCGGGGCGCACCGCGGGCGGTGCGCCCGCGGTGCGGCACCCTCACGCTCCGGCCATGGCCTCCGGCAGCGCGGTCACACCGAGGATGGCGAGGCAGTTCGTCCAGAGCGGGCTGAGGCGACCGGTGTCGTTGTAGAGCTTCGCGAAGAGCACCTGCCCCTCGAGCTGCGCGACGATCGACGCCGCGGCCGCGTGGGTGTCGGCGACCGTGACCTCGCCGCGCTCGCGGGCCTCGGTGACGACCTCGTCGATCATTCCGACCTGCGTGTCGAAGATCTCCTGCAGCCGGCCGCGGATGGACTCGGTCTGGTTGCTCATCTCCAGCGTCAGGTTGCCGAACATGCATCCCGACACGGTGCCGCACGACTGCTGGCCCGCGTGCTGGATCTCCTCGGTCGCCTCGAACAGCCGGCGCAGCCGCTCCAGGGGCGCCGCGTCGGCGCCCAGGATGCGGGTCCACTCACGCCTCTGCGCCGCCCAGTGCTCGTCGACGACGGTCAGGGCGAGGGCTTCCTTGGACTCGAAGAAGTAGTAGAAACTGCCCTTGGGCACCCCGGCCGCCTTGCAGATCTCGGCCACCCCCAGGGCGGAGTAGCCGCGCTGCTCGATGAGCGTCTGCGCGGCAGTGATGATCTTCTCCCTGGCATCACTCGTACGTCCCATGGCACCAGTATACGACCGATCGACTATTTTCTCGTCGACCGGCCGGGACCGCTGCTCCATCAGGCCGGGAATCCCGGCCGGCTCCCATGGTGGGTCGGGGGGCGGCGCGCCCGCCAGGACCTGTTTCCTCCCTGCTGCGAGGTGGGGACTCCCACCCGCCCTGCGTCTCGGAGATCCGGACCGGGCCTCAGGCCGTGTCGTCACATGCCTACCGCCCGACCTCCGGCCGGGGGTGCCCCCACCCAGCGACGCCTGGCACGGCGCTCCCCCAGCTCCGCCGGGCCCCCACGCTGCGTTGCCGAATCGTCCGAGCAGCCCACTACGAGGACGATCCTCCGCCTTGCGACGCACCGCACCCGGGGTTCCCTTCGTGCGTCAGATGGGGGAGCCGCCGAGCCCGCCCTTCGGGCGGTGGGGGCCCCTCCCGGCGGTAGCCGGGGGAGCTCATCCGACGACAAGGCCTAGCATGGCGGCGTGGAGCTGCGTCAACTTCGGTACTTCGTCGCGGTCGCCGAGGAGCTGAACTTCGGCCGGGCGGCCGAGCGGCTCCTGATCGCCGGGCCCTCCCTGTCCCAGCAGATCAAGGCGCTCGAACGCGACCTGGGGGTCCGGCTCTTCGACCGCGACCGCCGCTCGGTGTCCCTCACCCCGGCGGGCTCGGCGCTGCTCCCGCACGTCCAGGCGCTGCTGGAGCGCGCCGACGACGTGGGGCGCCGGGCGAAGCAACTGGCGGGCTCGGAGGCGGTGCGGCTCGGGTACGCCAACTGGCTTCCCACCGACCTGGCGGCCCGCGCGTCGGCGGTGGCCCGGCTGCACGTCGACGCGTGGATCGCGCCGTCCCACACCCAGGCGGCCCGGGTGGCCGACGGCAGCCTGGACCTCGCGGTCTGCTGGGTGCGGACCGAGGACCTGCGGCGGCAGGGCCTGCGGTCCCGGCTCCTGGGCGCGGACCTGCTCTACGCGGTCTCGACCGGCGACGACACCGGACCCGTGCGGCCCGAGGACACCGCCGTCCTCCTGGACGACGACAGCACCTCGTGGCTGTCGTGGAACCTCTACGCGGAGCGGCTCGCCGCCGACACGGGAGCCCGAGCGGTCCGTATCTCGGACGGCGGAGTCACCGGCAGCGGGTTCTTCGACCACGTCCGCCGCTGCCGGGGGCCGGTCGTCAACTGCCCGAAGGGCCAGACCGCCCCTCTTCCGCCCGACCTGGTCAAGCGGCCGGTGCTCGGCCCCGAGGTCTACTGGACCTGGTCGCTGGTCTGGCGGGCCGACGAGGTCCGCGGCACGGTGCTGGCCGTCGTGGACGCACTCACCGAGGGCGTGGGCGACCTCGGGCTCCACCGTTCGGACGTCTGGCTACCCGACGGCGATCCCTACAAGCGATAGATTGCGACAATATGCCGGAATTGTCGTCAGGTCGTCCATGTTGTAGCTGACCGGTCGGCTAATTCGCCGGCGGAGTCCGTTCACCCCCAGCCATCGGGAGCAGGTCATGAGCGTTCAGGGTCAGAGGGTCGCGGTCGTCACGGGTGCCTCGCAGGGCATCGGCGCGGGGCTGGTCGAGGGGTACCGCAAGCTGGGGTACGCCGTGGTCGCCACCTCGCGGAACATCGGCCCGTCGACGGACCCGGGAGTGGTGGCGGTCCCGGGGGACATCGCCGAACGGGACACGGCGGAGCGGGTGATCGCGACGGCGGTGGAGCGCTTCGGCCGGGTGGACACGCTGGTCAACAACGCGGGGATCTTCGTGGCGAAGCCGTTCACGGAGTACACCGAGGAGGACTACCGCGCGGTCCTGAATGTGAACCTGGACGGGTTCTTCCGCATCACGCAGCTGGCGGTGGAGCGGATGCTGCAGCAGGGCGGCGGCCACGTCGTCCAGATCTCCAGCAGCCTCGGTGACCAGGCGGACGCGAAGGTGACGTCGGTGCTGGCGTCGTTGACCAAGGGCGGTCTGCAGGCGGCGACGCGGGCGCTGGCCATCGAGTACGCGAAGCAGGGGATCCGGGCGAACGCGGTGGCGCTGGGCACCATCAAGACCCCGATGCACCCGGTGGAGACCCACGAGGCACTGGCCGGGCTGCACCCGGTGGGCCACATGGGGGAGATCGACGACATCGTCGAGGCGGTGCTCTACCTGGAGCGGGCGCCGTTCGTGACGGGTGTGACCCTTCCCGTGGACGGCGGCCAGAGCGCGGGCCGTTGACATCCCGCGACCTCCGTCGTGCCGGCGACGGCCTGCTCCTGCTGGTCGCGGTGTTCGCGGCGGGCTGTCTGCTGCGCCTTCCCTGAGCCGGGCCGGCAGGACCGCCCGGCCCGGACCGGACCGGTGCCTCATGGGCCGGACCCGCCAGGGTATTTGGCATCATGCCCGGATGGACCTCGACCTTCTTCCCCCCGTCGGCGTCGGCCGCCTGCGGATCGGCATGGCCCGCGAAGCCGCCGGCGACGCCCTGGCCTCCTTCCGCGACCCGGCCGCCGTCTCGGAGTCCGACCGGCCGGGGCAGCACGTGTTCCGGCCGAGCGGGCTGATGGTCTCCATCCAGTGTTCCCGAGGCGTCCTCGAAGCCGTCGAGCTGGGCCGACCCGTCACCTCGGCGGATCGCGTGCTGTTCCGGGGCCTGGACGTCTTCGCCCTCCCGGCGCGCGAGGTCGTGCGGCGGATGCGCGAGCACACCGCGATCGTCGAGGACCCGGACGAACCCGCCTCGTTCGTCGCCCCCGACCTGCTGCTGGGCTTCTGGCGCCCCTTCGCGGCGGACGACGACCCGGACGAGCAACAGGGCCACTACTTCAGCTCGGTCCTCCTCGCGGAGCCGGGTTACTACGACACTCCCGCCCAGGCCTTGGAGCGGTCCCGCGCGTCGGCCGGACGGTGAGCGCGGCGCACGAGCCCGGCCTGGTCCGACGGCGTCGTGTGCCTCAGGACGCGGGGGACGGGCTGCTCGCGTCCCGGTTCCCGCCGGGGGCCGTGGCCGACGTCCCGGGGCGCGGGAGGGCGGCCCGTACGGTGGGAAGCGCCAGGACCACGGCCACCGCGGCGAGTTGCCACACCGCGCCGAAACCCAGCACCCCGCCCACACCGACCATGACGGACACCGGCCCGGCCGCGGCGAGCCCCACCGGCCCGAGCGCGAAGGCGCCGAAGGTGCCGTACGCGCTGACCCGGGCGAGCGCCCCGGGCGGCACCTGCGACTGAGTGACGGTCGCGTAGAGGGTGCCGCACACGGCCGAGCCGGCACCGGCCGTCAGTGCGGCGGCGCAGATCCACGGCAGCGGCAGCCCGGCGGCGAGGGCGGCCGACGGCATCGCCCAGCCCAGGGTGGCGGCGGTGCCCGCGAACAGCGGGCGGCGGGGCCGCCGTCCCAGCATCGCCATGCCGCCCGCCACCGCACCCGCCCCGTACAGGGCCATCACCAGGCCCCAGGAAGTCGGACCGCCGAGGTCCCGCTGGGCCACCAGCGGCCCGAGGACGAGGAACGGCGCCCACACGAGGAGGTTGAACAGGCAGACGTGCACCGAGGTGACCCACAGCCAGGTGCGGGAGCGGAACTCCGTCCAGCCCTCGCGGAGTTCGGCGACGAAGGACGAGGCGGGCCCGGCGTCCCTGACGGTACGCGGCAGCAGGAGCAGCGCGATGACGCTCACCCCGTAGCTGACGGCGTCCACCGCGAGGACCGCCGAGGCGCCCGCGGCCGCCGTGATGACGCCGGCGAGCGCCGGACCCGCGATCGAGGCCGCCGAACGGGCCACGCCGAGCAGCGCGTTGCCGTCGGAGAGCGCGTCGGCCGGGACGATGCGCGGGACGAGGGCGTCGAGGGCCGGGGTGAACAGGGCCTCGGCCGCGCCCCATACGACGACCAGCGCGATCAGCGTCGCCATGTGCGGATCGCCGCCGAGCAGGGCGAGGGCGAGGCCGGCCTGGGTGAGACACCGCGTGACGTCCGCGGCGAGCATCACCTGCCTGCTGCCCCAGCGGTCGGTGAGGACGCCGCCGGCGAGCAGCACCAGCACCAGCGGCAGGATCCGGGCCGCCAGCACCAGGCCGAGCTCGGTGCCGCCGCCGGTCTCCAGGACGGCGAAGGTCAGCGCGACGGACGCCATCGACGATCCGAACAGCGAGGTGGCGTAGCCGATGAAGAAGCGACGGAAGTCGCGTTCGCGCAGGACGGGGGGACGCAGTACGAGTGCCATGGGCGCAGCGTGCGGGCGGCGCGCCGCGACACGCCAGGCCCGCGGGGCACATTATTGAGTCTGGTCGAATCAACTTATGATGGCCGAGGTTCACGACACAGATGGATTTACTGCGGTCGATCGGCAGGTTGACCGGATCGCGGGTTGACCGGATCGCCGCATCGCCGTCGCCGGGGAAGGGGGGCTCCGTATGACCCAGCCGGTGGAGTACGCCGTCGCCGTCGACCGCTTCCTGGCCGGCTCCGGCCTCGGCGCGGGTTCGCGGCGGGTCTACCGGATCGCGCTGGCCACCTGGGCGTGGGGGCTCGTCGACCGTCCACCGCCCGTCGGCGGGGGGCGCCGCAACGCCGAACCCCCGGCGGTCCCGCTGGCCCTGCTCGACGCACCGGGCACCGCGGAACGGCTCCGTGAGGCCTTCGCCGCACGGTCCGCGGCCGTCGGCGCCCGTACCGCCAACCGTGAACTGTCCGTCCTCAGCAGCGCTGTGACGTGGTGGCGCGCGGCGGGCTGGCTGTCCGGCGATCCCACGGACGGCCTGCGCGCGCTGCCCGTGCCGAAGGCGCGCCGGGCCGAGGCCGCACTCGCCGCCGACCAGGTGCGCGAGGTCCTCCGGCTGGCGGCGCCGCTGCGGGAGCAGGCCTTCTGGCATCTGCTCCATGAGACCGGGGGGTCCATCGAACGGCTCCTCGCGCTCGACGTCGACGACCTCGACCTGCCCGGCCGCCGCACCCGCGAGCGAGCGGGGGAGCCACTGCGCTGGGGCGACGGATCGGCCCGGCTGCTGCCGTTGCTCGTGCTCGGGCGGGTGGACGGGCCGCTGTTCAGGACCGGCCGGGGACGGCTCTCCTACCGGCGCGCTGCGGAGGTGTTCACGGCCGCCACCCGCCCGCTCGAGCCGGGGGGACGCGGCTGGACGCTGCGGCAGCTCCAGGCGGCGGCCAGGCGCTGACCGTTCAGCCGGCGTCGGCCGTCGGCCGTCCGCTGCCCGCCGTCCGCCGTCAGCCGAGGACGCGCAGGGCGCTCTCCACGGCCGCGGCCATCCGTGCGCGGGCGGAGGACAGGTAGCGGCGCGGGTCGACGACGACGGAGTCGGCCGCCAGGAAGTCGCGCACCGCGCCGGTGAAGGCGATGTTCAGCGCCGTGCCGATATTGATCTTGACCATGCCCCCGGCGACGGCCCGGCGCAGTTCGTCGTCGGGCACGCCGGTGGAGCCGTGCAGGACCAGCGGGACGGTCACCGCACCGCGGAGACGGCCGATCAGCTCGTGGTCGAGCCGCGCCGTGCGCGTCGTCATGGCGTGCGAGCTGCCGACCGCCACGGCGAGGGCGTCGATCCCGGTGGCCACCGCGAAAGCGGCAGCCTCGGCAGGGTCGGTACGGGCGCCCGGGGCGTGCACACCGTCCTTGCCGCCTACCTCCCCGAGTTCCGCCTCCAGCCAGAGTCCGCGGTCGTGCGCCCAGTCCGCGGCGGCACGGGTGGCGGCTACGTTCCGGGCGTGGGGGAGGGCCGACCCGTCGTACATCACGGAGCCGAAGCCGCAGTCCGCCGCGCGGCGCAGCAGATCCTCGTCGGTGACATGGTCGAGGTGGAGACCCACGGGGACCGCGGCGGACTCGGCGACCGAGGCGGTCGCACGGGCGATCGGGGCGAGGGAACCGCCGTGGAAACGGACCGCGTTCTCGCTGATCTGGCAGACCGCGGGCAGTCCCGCTGCCTCCGCACCGGCGACGACCGCCTCCGCGTGCTCCAGCGTGATGACGTTGAAGGCGCCGATCCCGCGGCCGTCGGCGTGCGCCGCGCGGACGAGTTCGGCGGTGGGGACCAGCGGCATGACGCGGCGACCTCTCGATGGGATGATGTTGCGTGAACGTGATGGTTCGACCCGGAAAAACGGCATAAACGTGCGCCGCCCCGCGAGGGCACGGCACCCGGGCCGGCACACCCGACGACAGGGGACGAGGAGATGGCGGGACCACAGGCCCGATGGAGCGCGCTGCTGGAGATGCTGACCCGGGACGGGAGCGTCGAGGTCGAGCCGGCCGCCGCCGAACTGGCGGTCTCCGCCGCGACGATCCGGCGCGACCTGGACGAACTGGCCCGGCAGAACATGGTCACCCGCACCCACGGCGGCGCGGTGATCAACGCGATCGCCTACGACCTGCCCCTGCGCTACAAGGCCGCCCGCAACGCCCCGGAGAAGGAGCGCATCGCCCGGGCGGCCGCGGCCCTGGTGAAGCCGGGCACCGTGGTGGGCCTCAACGGCGGCACGACGACCACCGAGGTGGCACGGGCGCTCGCCGCACGCCCCGACCTCGCCGGCGACGGGGCGGAGCCCGCGCTCACGGTGGTCACCAACGCGCTGAACATCGCGGGTGAACTGGCCGTCCGGCGGCACGTGAAGCTGGTGGTGACCGGCGGCGTCGCCCGCCCGGCCTCGTACGAGCTGATCGGGCCGCTGGCCGCGGAACTTCTCGCGCAGCTCACCCTCGATCTGGTCTTCCTTGGCGTGGACGCCGTCGACGTCACCCAGGGGGCGGCGGCCCGGCACGAGGGAGAGGCGAGCATCAACCGGGCGCTCGCCCGGCGCGCCGAGCGGGTCGTGGTGGTCGCCGACGCGTCCAAGCTGGGGAAGCGGGCCTTCGCGCGGATCTGCCCGGTGGAGGAGGTCGACGTCCTGGTGACGGACGGGGACGCCCCGGCCTCGCTCGTCGAGCCCTTCACGGCGGCCGGAGTCGAGGTCCTCAGGGCCTGACCGGGCCTGCCGTCGCACCGGCCACCTCCCTTCGTCGTCCCGCCGACCATGAAGCAGCATGCAATTTTCTGCATGAAAATTGCTAGAGTCGAGCAACTTCACACATGATGCTCGACGGGGTGTGCTCGGTGTCAAGGGCCGCCGGACAGGGACGGAGTCCATCGATGAGTCAGAGTGAGACCCGGAACGAGACCCGGAGCGGGACCAGGACCGAGACCGAGACAGCGACCCAGCCGGACTGCTGGCGCCGCGCCGTCGCGCTCGCGGACGACCGGGAAGCGCCCTGGCGGGCCGCGATGCCCCGGCCCGGCGAGCGGGTGGCGGTCGTGGGCTGCGGCACCTCGTGGTTCATGGCGCACGCCTACGCGGTGCTGCGCGAGAGCGCGGGCCAGGGCGAGACGGACGCCTTCGCCGCGTCGGAGATGCCGGCCGGCCGGTCCTACGACCGAGTCCTCGCCCTCACCCGGTCCGGCACGACGACCGAGGTGCTGGAGGTGCTGGCCCGGCTGCGCGGCACCACCTCCACGGTGGCCGTCACCGCCGACCCCGCCACCCCCGTCATGGAACTGGCCGACGCGGCGGTGGTGCTGGACTTCGCCGACGAGACCTCGGTCGTCCAGACCCGCTTCGCCACCACCGAACTCGTCCTGCTGCGCAGGCTGCTGGGGGAGGACCTCGCCGGTCTGCCCGCCCAGGCGGAGGCCGCGCTCGCCGCGCCGCTGCCCGAGGGGCTGCTGGAGACCGAGCAGTTCACCTTCCTCGGCCGCGGCTGGGCCTTCGGCGTCGCGCAGGAGGCGGCGCTCAAGATGCGGGAGGCGTCCGGCGCCTGGACGGAGGCGTACCCGGTCATGGAGTACCGGCACGGCCCGATCAGCGTCACCGGGCCAGGCCGGGTGGCGTGGTGGTTCGGCGACCGGGGGGACCTCCCGGCGGGGCTGGAGGGGGAGATCGCGCGCACCGGCGGCCGCCTGGTCGCCCTGGGGCGCGACCCCCTCGCCGACCTGGTCGTCGTCCAGCGGCTGGCCGCCGCGCTCGGTGCGGCGCGCGGCCTCGACCCGGACGCGCCCCGGCACCTCACGCGCTCGGTGGTCCTGGCGGACGGCCGGGGCTGACGGCCGGGCGCTTCGCCCGTACGCCGGAACGCGGATGCCGTCCCCGCCCCCAGGAGGGGCGGGGACGGCATCAGGCAGGGACCGTGACCGTCAGGCCTTGGACCACTTCTGGTTCGGCGTCCCGTAGCACGTCCACAGCTGCAGCGGGGTGCCGCTGGACGTGCCCTTGTCGAGCACGTCGACGCACTTGTTCTTGTTGGTCAGGTCGTTCGAGCTGTTGAGCCTGAACTGCTGGGCCCAGCCGCCGTTGCAGCGGGCCAGCTGTATGACCGCACCGTCGGTGAACGAGGCGCCGGCCAGGTCCATGCACATGTTGAAGGCGCGGATGGTCCCGTCGGAGCGGAAGTCCCACTTCTGCCAGGCGCCGCCGTCGCAGTCCTGGATCTGCAGCCGGGCGCCGTCGCGGCCGGTGCTGTACTTCGCACCGCTGACCGCGATGCAGCGGCCGCTCTGCACGCTGCGGATGCGCACACCGGGCACGGTGGCGGTCTGCTGCGTCTTGGTCGGCGTGGGGTTGCCGGCCGACGAACCCGATCCGGAGCCCGAGGAGCCGCCGGAGGTGGTGGAGCCGCCGGTGGCCGAACCGCCGCCGGAGCCGCCGGAGGCGGAACCGCCGCCGCCAGTGGTCCCGCCTCCGCCGCTTCCGCCCCCGGTACTGCCCGGGTCGCCGCCCACGGCCGGCAGACCGCCGCCGGTGCCGCCCGAGGAACCGCCGTTGCCGGACTGCCCGTGCGAGCCGGTCACGGGAGCGTTGTCCTTGCCCGTGACGGGGGCACTCTTGGCACCGTTCGCGCCGGGCGACGCCGGTACGACGCCGTTCTGCGAGGCGCTGGGCGCGACGGCCGCCACCGGGTCGCCCTTGCCGCCCCCGTCGGGCAGCACATCGATTCGCGCCATCAAGGGCACGACCAGCACCGCGCAGCCGATGACGGCCGAGGTGGTCGCCAATACACTCCACGCCCGCCGGTCCGGCAGCAGCCGCCGGTGCGGCAGGGAGGGGCGTCGGGCGAAGGTGTCCGCGAAGCGGGGCTTCGCCCCGTCGAGAACCTCGGGGTCCCGTGGATCGGGATGGGGAGGCACGTGGTCTCCTGTCGGATCGGGAATCTGCGCGGAAGCGTAGGGCGCGCGTCCGCCCATCGATTTCGGCAAGGTGAACATTAGTTTAAGATTTCACCAAGTATGACAGCGAATGATCGAATATGCGCCAACACTGTGGTCAGAGCATCTCGTTCAGCAGCTTAATCTGTACGCCATGTGTGTGAACGAGCCCGACCGTCGTGAGGGCGGGGCGGACATCCTCGCCGGGCACGACACCGGCGACGCCGACGAACACAGTGCTGTCGCCAGCCTGATCATCGCCGAGCGGGACAGCCTGCGAAGGTTCGTCACCGGCCTGATGGGCCGCGACGTGCATGCCGCGGAGGACGTGCTGCAGGAGACCATGCTGCGCGCCCTGCAGCGCGCAGAACGGCTGGACGTGCATGAGCGGCCGGTCCGCATGTGGCTCTTCCGGGTCGCCCGCAATCTCGTGGTCGACCACCGCCGCCGCGACCGCGCCGTACCCGTCGGCATCACCGCCGCGGACTTCGCGGGCACCGCGCTCGAGCACGCCGGCGACCACGCCGGCCTCGTCGAGGACCGCTCCGTGCTGCTCGCCGCACTGAGCGCCCTGGCCCCGGCGCACCGGGAGGCGGTCGTCCGCGTGCACGTGATGGACCAGACCGGAGCCGACGCCGCCGCCGAACTGGGCGTGCCGCGTGGCACCGTCAAGTCCCGCACCCACCACGGTGTGCGGGCCCTGCGGGCCGAACTCGCCCGCCGAGGCGTGGACGGAGTGGCCGCGTGAACGTTCCCGCAGGCTGGACCCGGCTCATCGGACTCATCGGGCTGCTGATCCTCGTCGTCGTCCTGGCGCACTGGGTCGTCCGCCGCAAGGGCGGCTGGGGCGCACTGCGCCGCCGCGTCGTGCGCGAACTGAAGACGGCCGCCCGCGCCTTCGCCACGCCCGTCCGTACGGAGATGAGGCACCGGCGCGGTCTGCGGGTGCTCGGCCGGCTGCTCCGTGACGCCGCCGGCTGGACGGACGCCGCGACCGCGCTGCGCCGGGCCGCCGCCGCCCGCCCCGACGCGCGGCCGTACGCGGCGCTTCTGGGCACCGACGTCGTCGGCGTCTACGCCGCCCACGGCCACGGCGGGTCCGCGCTGCCCGAGCCGTGGGCCCGGGACGCGGCCGAACCGCGGCTGTGGTGGATCAGCCGCGCCGACCTCGGCTCCGCGGCGGAGACCGGGCACGGCGGCGAGGCGCCGGTACTCGTCTGCCTCGGCAGGTCCGGTACCGACGCGGTGCTGCTCGACCTGACGGCCGTTCCCCCGGCGGTCTCCGTCACCGGTGAACGCCGCACCGCCCGCGCGGTCGTCCAGGCCCTCGCCGCCCAGCTCGACGCCCGGCTCCCCGCGGGCCGCGTCGTGGTCGGCGCAGGGGTGCACCCCCGGCACGACGGCCCCGTCGACGTGTTCGAGCCGGCCGGTGCCGGCTACGCCGTCAGCGCCGAGGCACCCGAACGCAACCGGCCGGCCGGCATGCGCCTGCTCACCCTGGGCGTCGCCCACCACAGCACCCTGATCCTGGAGGCGGACCGGGACGGCCATCTGCGCCTGCACGGCGGCCCGCCCGCCCTCACGGTCGACGCCCTGCCCCTGGCCCGCGTCGTCTCCCGGCTGGTGCACACCCTGCCGCCCGTCCCCGGGGACGACGGGGGCCCCGGCCCCAACCCGCCGAAGACGCTCCACACCCAGTCCGCCGACGACGACCTCGTCGAGACCGGGCTCCCGTCCACCGCCATGGCCGTCTCCGCGACCGCCCCCCGCCCCGAGCCCGCCCCGGCCCCCGCCGCCCCCGGCGCCGCTGAACCCGGCGAAGAGGACGGCGACCTCGCCGAGCCGACCGCATTCGGACCGGCGGGCGTCTCCGCCGCCACCGCACGCTCCTCGTCCTCGTGACGCCCGAACTGGGAAGACCGTGAACCTCACCATCACCACCGTCGACGGCGCGGACGGCGCGCGCCGCGACCACCTCGTAGGGCTGCCCGCACGCACCACCGTCGCGGACCTCTCGGAGGCCGTGGACGGGGCGCGAACCCGCGACCTCTACCTCGACGGCCGCCGGCTCGACCCCGACGCGTCCGTCGCCGCTGCGGGACTGCGCGAAGGCGGCGTCCTGAGCCTGGGCGCCCCCGGCGCGGATCCCGACCGGGTCCGCGTCGGCGCGGAGACCGGCGCCGGACCGGTGCTCGCCGAGGTCCACGTGGTCTCCGGACCGCAGGCCGGGCGCACCTGGCGGCTCGGGTTCGGCAGCCACGAAGCCGGCTCCGGACCGCTCTGCGCGATCCGCCTCGAGGGCGACGGCGTCCCCCAGGGCGGTCTGTGGGTGACGATTGGCGCGGACGGCTCCGCGCACTGGCACCGCACCGGCACCGCGCCCGGCGACGAGGTGCGCGGCCGGGTCGCCGCGCCCCCGCCCGACGACGCGGTCACCGCGCTGCGCCGCACCCGCCCGCACAAGGTCACCACCGAGCGCACCGCCGCCCGGGGACAGCTGGTGCCGTGGCCGCCCGGCGAGGACCTGACCGTCGGCTCCGTCCTGCTGAGGATGAGCGCTCCGGTCGAGGCGGACGCCGCCGTCACCGAGTCCGCGGACGGCTTCGGCATCGACTACAACCGCCCGCCGCGCATCGCCCCGCACCTGGACGGCGAGCGGGTGCGGCTGCCCTCGCCGCCCTCGCCGCCCGCCAAGCGGCCCTTCCCCGCGGCCATGATGATCGCCCCGGTGATCATGGGCTTCTTCATGGTCGCCATCTTCAAGTCGTACTACTTCCTCGCCTTCATCCTGCTCGGCCCGATGATGATGGTCTCCAACTGGGTCACCGGCCGCCGCACGGCCCGCAAGGAGTACGAGGAGGCGGACCGGCAGTACAACCGGCGCCGCACCGTCGTCGAGGACGGTGTCCGCGAGGCCGTCGCCCGGGAGCGCCGGATACGCCAGGTCACCGCCCCCGACCCCGCCGCCGTCGCCCTGATGGCCACCGGGCCGGGCAGCCGGCTGTGGGAGCGGCGCCGCCACGACCCCGACCACCTCGTGCTGCGGCTGGGCACCGCCGACCAGCCCTCGCTGCGCGAACTCGAGGACCCCGCCCGCGACGAGAACCACCGCACCATCCGCTGGAACATCCCCGACGCCCCCATCGGCATGGACCTCACCGGCCACGGCGTGGTGGGCGTGGCCGGCCCCGCCGCCGAGGTGCAGCCGCTCGCCCGCTGGATGGCCGTGCAGGCGGCGGTGCTGCACAGCCCCCGCGACCTGCGGATCGTGCTGCTCACCGATTCCAGCCGCGCCGACGACTGGGCCTGGGTGCGCTGGCTCCCGCACGTGCGGCCCGCCGCGCCCGGCGGTCCGCTCGTCCTGATCGGCAACGACCCCGAGTCGACCGCGGCCCGAGTGTCGGAGCTGGTCGCGCAGATCCAGGTGCGCAAGCGGGCCACGAGCTCCGACCGTAACGGCGTCCTCGTCGGCCCCGACGTCCTGGTGATCGCCGACGGCGCCCGGCGGCTGCGCGACGTGCCCGGCATGGTCCAGGTCCTCACCGAGGGTCCGGCCGCGCGTGTCTTCAGCCTGTGCCTCGACGAGCAGGAGCGGCTGCTGCCCGAGGAGAGCACCGGAGTGGTGCTCGCCGAGGCCGGCCGGCTCACCGTCAAGCGTCCCGGCACGCCCGAGGTCCCGGGGGTCCGCGCGGACCAGGTCACGCCCGAGTGGTGCGAGCAGCTTGCCCGCGCCGTGGCGCCGGTCCGCGACGTCAGCCCCGAGCACGACGCGGGACTCCCGCAGCGCGTGAAGCTGCTGGACCTGCTGAACCAGGAACCGCCCAGCGCCGAGAAGATCCTGGCGGGCTGGCGGTCCCGTCCCGCCGCCACCTCCTTCGTGCTCGGCAGCGGCTTCGAGGGCCCGTTCTCCCTCGACCTCGTCCAGGACGGCCCGCACGGACTGGTCGCCGGTACCACCGGCTCCGGAAAGTCCGAGCTGCTGCAGACCTTCGTGGCCTCACTCGCCACCGCCAACCGGCCCGACGAGCTGACCTTCGTCCTCGTCGACTACAAGGGCGGCAGCGCCTTCAAGGAGTGCGCGAACCTGCCGCACACCCTCGGCATGGTCACCGACCTCGACGCCCACCTGGTCGAGCGCGCCCTGGAGTCGCTGGGCGCCGAGCTGATGCGGCGTGAGCACGTCCTGGCCGCGGCCGACGCCAAGGACCTCCCCGAGTACCAGGCCAAGCGCGCCGCCGACCCCACGCTCGCGCCGCTTCCGCGGCTCCTGCTGGTCATCGACGAGTTCGCCACCCTGGTGCGCGAGGTGCCCGACTTCGTCCCCGGACTCATCAGCATCGCCCAGCGCGGACGGTCGCTCGGCATCCACCTGATCCTGGCCACCCAGCGTCCCGCCGGTGTGGTGACCGGCGACATCCGCGCCAACACCAACCTCCGGATCGCCCTGCGGGTCACCGACCAGTCCGAGAGCCAGGACGTCATCGACGTCAACGACGCCGTCGACATCTCCGCCACCACCCCCGGCCGTGCCCTCGTCCGGCGGGGCCCCAAGTCCGCGGACCCCTTCCAGACCGCGTGGGTGGGCGCCGAGCGCCCGCGCCCGAAGTCCGCCGAGGAGACCGAGGCCGAAAGCGGCGCCCGCAAGCCCGTCGTGGCGTCGGAGCTGTCCTGGGACGCGCTCGGCCGGGCCGCGGCCCCGGCGGCGTCCGAGGTCGTCCTCACCCAGAGCGTCCAGGCGCCCGCCCCCACCGACCTGCAGGTGCTGGTGGACGAGATCCGCGGGGCCGCGGACCAGCTCGAGGACTACACCCCGCAGCCGAGTCCCTGGCTGCCCGCGCTGGAACGCCGGGTCCTGCTCGACGACCTCGACGCGATGAACCCCGTCCGCGAGGGACGCCTGCTCATCCCGTACGCCCTGGAGGACGTGCCGCAGCTGCAGCAGCGCCACGTGGCCGCGGCCGACCTCGGCAGCTTCGGCCACCTGTACGTCATCGGCGCCCCCCGCTCCGGCCGCACCCAGGTGCTGCGCACCCTGGCCGGTTCCGCCGCCCGCCATCAGAGCACCGCCGACGTGCACTTCTACGGCATCGACGCGGCCGGCGGCGGCCTGGCCGCGCTCACCACCCTCCCGCACTGCGGCGCGGTCGTCCCCCGCCACGACACCGAGCGGCTGGAACGGCTGCTGCGCCGCCTCAACCAGGAACTCGTCCACCGCCAGGAGCTGGCGCAGCAGCACAGCGCCACCGGCATCGACGAACTGCGCAAGGTGCTCCCGAAGGCCGAACGCCCCGCGCACATCCTGCTGCTCGTCGACGGCTGGGACGCCCTGTCGGCCATGCTCGACGAGCACGAGTACAGCCACATGTACCAGGACATGGTCCGCCTGGTGCGCGAAGGCGCCGGCGCCGGCATCCACTTCGTCGGCACCTCCGAACGCTCCCTGCTCAGCGGCCGCATGGCTGCGCACAACGACCACCGGCTGCTCCTGCGGCCCGGCGACCGCTCCGACGTCCAGGCCGTCGGCATGAAGCCCGGCAAGCTGCCGGCGGAGATCCCGCCCGGCCGCGGCTGGCACGTCCTGACCGGCACCGAGACCCAGATCGCGCTGCTCGCCCCTGGCGGCGGCACCGAGCAGGTCGAGGCGCTGCGCAAGATCGGGGCCGCGGCGCTCAAGCGCGACGCGCGGGTGCCGCAGGCGCGGCGCCCCTTCACGGTGGCCTCGCTGCCGCGGTCGGCGGAGTTCGCCGACGTCTACGACAAGGTGCCCGCCGGGCAGCGGCGGCCCCTGTGGGGCCTGCTGGGCATCGGCGGCGACGGGGGAGAGCCGGTCGGCGTGGACTTCGCGGGCGCGTCCGCGGTGTTCGGCGTCATCGGCCCCACCGGGTCCGGACGCAGCAACACGCTGGCCTCGCTGGCGGTCTCGCTGCTCGCCGGGGGAACCTCACTGGTCGTCCTCACCCCGCGTGAGTCCCCGCTGCGCGGACTCAGCCGGCACACCACGGTCCGCGTCATCACCGACACCGAACCGACCGAGGAGGCGGTGCGCTCCGCGCTCGCCGCGCTGCCCGGCCCGCGGGTGGTGATGGTCGACGACGCCGACCTGCTGGCGATGTCCGGCGCGGACAAGCTCCTCAAGGAGATCACGGTCTCCGGCCGCGACCAGGGCCTCGGCCTCGTCTACGCCGCGACCGCCGACGGCGTCCAGGGCGGCATGAGCGGCTGGATGTCCAGCGCCCGCAAGGCCCGCCGCGGCCTGCTGCTCGGCCCGAAGAGCACCACCGAGGGCGACCTGATCGGCGTGCGGCTGCCGCACGCCGTCACCCGGGTGGCACCCCACGCGGGCCGCGGCTGGACCGCGGGACCGGGCAACGAGGTGATGGCGCTCCAGGTGCCGCTGACCTCGCTCCGCACCGAGTGACGCCCGTGCCGTGGCCCGCACCGCGGTGCGGGCCACGGCACGGGCCCCGCACACCACGAAGGGCCGGGCGGGAGACGACTCCCGCCCGGCCCTTCGCGCGCGTCCCCTACTTCTTGTTGAAGTTGTTCGCGACCTGGGTGTCGAAGTCCTCGGCGCCCTTGGCGATCGAGGTGAACGCCTCACCGAAGTTCTCCAGGCCGTGGATGGCCTGGGTGAGGCTTCCCGTGAACTGCTCGTAGGCGTCACGGATGGCCGGGCTGGCCTGGGGCAGCACCAGCTCGTCGTTGAGCATGCTCTCGACCTGGCCCTTCAGGCTCCCGAGCCGGGTCATCCACTCCTGGCAGGTGGCCGCGTGAGTCGCCGCCCGCTGCCGGACGTCCTCGGGAACGATGTGAATCGCAGGCATTGCGTCGCCTTTCTGTTCTGATGACCGGCCTGGGGGGGTGGTGTCCCCGATCAGGCGATCTTGGGGTTGGTGCCGCCGTGGGTACCCGGACTCTGCGGATGAGTGTCCGGGTTGTTGGGGTTCTTCGGGTCGTCGGGGCCGCCGCCCGGCTTGTCGCCGCCGGACCACGTCCACTCCGGCGCCTTCCCGTCGGCGCCCTTGGGGCCGCGGGTGTACTCGGTGTGGCTGCCGTCGCTGCCGGTGACGGTCATGGAGCCGCTGCCGTCGCCGTTGATGTTGGCCACCGTGTGCGAGGTGCTGCCGTCGGGATACGTGGTGTCCGTCGTGTAGCTCGGACCGTTGTAGTTGGTGGTGGAGGTGTACTCGCTGCCGTCGTACTTGACGGTGGTCACTTCCTTGATGACGTGGCCGTCCTTGTCGACCTCCACGTGGGAGTCGATCGAACCGTTCGGCGTGTCGACGTGGAAGTCGGGCGGTGTGTCACCGGGGTTCGTGGCGGAGCAGAAGTCCGGCAGTTTGCCGGGCCCCTCGCACTCCTTGAGGTGGCTCTGCTTGTAGTCCCACAGGTCCTTCTGCTGCCGCCAGTTCTGAACGTGCAGATTGGCGCTCATCACACCCATCTCGGCGCCCAGCTCGCGGTCGAACTCGCGGAACGCCTCGCCCACGCCGCCGAAGGCGCCGGCCAGCTCCTTCAGGCCCTTGTCGGCGCGTTTCATGGTGCCGCTCGCGTTGGTGTGGAAGAGCGACATCGCACTGGCGACGCCCTCGTGTCCGAGGATCGCCTCCGCCTCACCGCTGCCCGAGCCGAGGCGGCCGAAGACGCCCTTGTTGATGAGCGGGTCGATCTCGCCCGCCAGGGCTTCCAGGTCGCGCTTGGCCGCGTTGAGGACGTCGTAGTCGATTTTGATCTCGGGCACGGGGGACCTCCGGTCGGTCCTTGGAGAATCCGGTCACCACGACCACGCACCACGGCCTCCGCCGGTTCACCGCCGCGCGCGGGTTTGACCCACGTCACATGAACCGCAGGAGTGTGCCGCGCGTGGTCCTCGTGGAGAGCTCCGCCGTGCTCCTCCGCACCGAACTGGGAGGGATCCCTCACATGCCTCGCCCGAGCGACTGGAACGTTCTCGGCCTCCACGGGGATCCGACCCCCGGAGACCCGGTCCAGATCCGTCTGCTGGTCGATGACCTGGTCAAGATCGGCACGCAGGCGAGGTCCATCGCGCAGGCCATCGACCAGGTGATGAACACGGCGGACAGCAGTGTCTTCGCGGGGAAGACCGCCGACGCGTTGCGGGGCAAGGTCGACGAGAGGCTGCGCAACCACATCCACGACGTGGCCGACTCCTTCTGGGAGGTCTCCCAGAACCTCAGTGCCTGGGCGAACCACATCGAGGATGCCCAGCGCCAGGCCGACGGCGCCCTGTCGGCCGCACGCGGCCTGGCGAAGGACGACCCGCAGATCGAGGTCCACCGGCAGACCGCCCAGAACGCGGACACGCATCTCGCCGACGTGGGCAACACCATCGCGAACGCGATCAGAAACGCCTCCGACATCCGGCTGCCGATCTCGGACTGCCAGGTCTTCTGGGAGATGTTCCAGATCCTGGCGATCATCCTCATCGTCCCGGCGCTGATCTTCGGCGGCCCGGTCGCCCTGCTCGCCCTCGGCGTCAACATGACGCTGTTCGTGAAGGCGGCCATCGACTTCGCCCGCGGAGACATCGGTTTCCTCGACCTGTTCCTCGCCGGCCTCGGCATCATCGCCCCCACCACGAAGGCACTGCCGATCTTCGCCATCGGCGGCCTCCTCAAGTCCGGCTTCAAGGCCGTCCTCCAGTGGGGACGCAACGGCTTCCTGTCCCTGAAGGACCTGGTCAACGGGTTCCGGTTCGCCACCGTCTTCACCGGCCTGAGGGACGTCGCGCGGATCAGCCTGAGCTGGGTGCGCCAGGGCGGACTGTGGGTCATGCAGAACTTCCACAACGTGCCCGCCCTCGCCGGCTCGGTGTTCGTCAAGGGCGGGCTCGTCGTCGTGCAGGGCGTCCGCGCCATCCCCGTGGTCGTGCGCGGGTGGGGGTCGGCGGTGAGGGCCGGCGCCCCCGGGGCGTGGCAGAACTTCCGGATCTTCGCGCAGGAGACCTGGAGCAGCCAGATGGCCGGCGGCAAGTGGACGCGCCTGATCCTGCCCGTGACGCACACCGACGTCGCGGAGTACGGGCTGAAGGGCGCCCTGCGCATGGGCTTCTGGGACCGCGGCGTCATGGGCCGCGGCGTGTGGGACCTGCCGGTGGGCGGCACGATCGCGCACACCGCGAGCGCCGTGCCGATGGGCCCGCACGGCGCGACCCCGCACCTGGACCTCGGGCACACCAACATCAACATGGCCCGCATGGACCTGGAGAACGTGCGCTTCGGCAACTTCGCCGACACCCACACCTCCGTCCGCCCGTCCTCCTTCTCCGTGGCGCCCGTCAGCACCGTCGACCTGACGGGGCTGCGGGTCGGCACGGTCAACCCCGTCGCGGTGCACGGTGCGAACGCCGTCTTCGACAACTCGACGGCGGGCTTCCGGGCAGTGCGCCACATGGACGACGTGGTCGACATCGCCGGCACACAGATGAGCCGGATGAGGATCGACGCCATGGACGTGGCGCCCGGCCAGATGAGCGGGGGACTCGGGGTGAGCGCGGCGGCCCCGGGCGGCCATGTGACGCACTCCTCCGGCCTGTACGTGCCCGGCTCCGCCGGGACCCCGGTCGTGCACGAAGGCGTGGACGTCGCCGCCCTCGTCGCCAAGGGCAACGGGGGCAACCTGCTCGCGCAGGGCCCGACGGGCGTCCTGACGGCACCGCCCGGCGGGACCGGCGCGGTGCACACCGCACTCACCGGAGTGCCCGCTCCCGCCCCCGGCGCCACAGGGCTCCACGACCTGCTCGCCGCCCCCGGCGCCCCGGGCGCGGGGACGGGCGTCGCGCACACCGCGCTGACCGGCGTCCCGGCGCCGCCGAGCGGAGCCGGGGTGCACGACCTGCTCGCGGCTCCGGGCGGAACGGGCGGCGCCCACGGCCCCCTCACCGGGGTCCCCGGGCACCAGAGCGGCACCGGCGCCGCCGGAGGCTCGGCGTTCGACCTGCTGTCGGGCGGCGCCAAGGGGACGCCGAACAACCCGGTGCCCACGCACATCGGGGCCGACCTCGGCGACAACGTCGCAGGGGCCGCGCGCGCCAACCAGGCCCATCTGACCCTCGACGAGATCGTGCGGCCCGCCGGCAGCGGCCGTCCCGGCTCCGTGGCCACCGACGCCGTGCCCGGTTCCACCCCCCACGGCACGCCCGCTCCCGGCGTGCCCAAGGGCGGCGTGCACGGCACACCGCCCAAGGACGCGGCCCGCTCCGCGCTCGACCTCCTCGACGACGGCCGCGGCGTCCGCCCCGTCGACGGCCCCGCCTTCGCCGGCGCTCCCGGGACGGGGAAGGCCGTGGACGCCGACACGGGTCACGCCTTCGCCGGCGCGCCCGCGCGCGGCACCGACGACGTGGTCGCCACCCCGGGCACGCACGGCAAGGCGCCCGTCACCGGCGACGGACACGTCGCCGTGCCGCTGCGCCAGGACCCCGCCCCGGCACCGGCGACCGGGTCGGGCGGCGGGCACGTGCACTCGCACCAGGCGGAACTGTTCCACGAGGTCAACCTGAAGCTGGGCAAGATGGGATCCGGCGCGGTGACGGTGGAGACCGTCACCGCCGCACGCCAGGTGCTGGAGGACCTCCGCGGCGCGGCCTTCACCAAGGTCGACATCCGGGCCCAGGCCGACCAGTTGGCCGTGCACCTCGCAGGCCCGGAACGCGGGCACCTCCCCGGTGGCGTCAGGGACACCGACCTCACGCACGACGCGCCCACCAGCCCCGGGCCCGGCGGGCACCACGCACCGCCCGTCCCGCCGCGGCCGCCGCGGCCCGAGAGCGGCCTGCTCGACGGGCTCGACGACGTGGACCTGGACGCCACCGGGGCACCGCTGGGTTCGCGCTTCGACTTCGACGACGACTCGGTGCCGGGCACCCCGGTCAGCGAGCACGGGACGGAGGACCTGGACGGCTTCTCGGAGTTCGTCGACCTGATCCGCCCGCTGCGTCAGCACGTGGAACGGGCCATCGACAACCCCGCGGCGAACATCGAAGTGGCCCTCGTGGCCAGCCCCGGAGGCCGTACCTGGCGCGAGTTCTCCGACGACGTCGGCCACGCCATGGTTGCCGTGATGCTGCCGGGCGAGCGCAAGCCGCTCACGATCGGCTTCTACCCGGAGGAAGGACACCTCTTCGGCAACCCGGGTGCCATCGTCAACGACGCCGAATACCTCGTCTCCGGGCACGTCCGCGTACTGGGCACCTACCGGATCACGGCGGCGCAGCTGTTCGACGGGTACCGGTACGCGATGGCCAACTCCGGTGCCGTGTACGACCTGTTCCGCTACAACTGCGTGCGCTTCGCGGAAGGCTTCGTGTCCGCCGCGCTCGGCAAGTCCGTCGCGGACCTGTGGGTGGCGGCCCCGTACCGTCTCGTCGACACGATGCTGCGCCGCGACGGCGCCTGGCACTGGGCGGACGGCACGTCGCCCGTGGCCAAGCTGACCGCCGACGACACGATCCGGTACCAGGACGCCTTCGGGGAGGTGGAGGACTGGCGGCGTGTCGACCCCGACGGGGTCCAAGGCGCCACCGACCAGGCGAAGACCTTCGTGCTCTTCGACCACCAGCGTCCCCTGATCGACGGCAACGTCGCGACGGTTCCGCAGAAGGAACGTCTCGCGATCCTCGGCCAGTTCGAGAAGATGATCACCCACACCATCCTCAACTCTGGTGACGACGCGGGACGCCAGCTGTCGCGTCAGCTGGGCGAGACGTACGGCACGCTCCGACCGGGGCTGTCCGATCTGCCGGGCCCCTCGGTGACGGTGCCCGCCGCCGACGGCTCGCTCTCCGGGATCGGGAGGGGCTCCGTGGACAGCGTGCCGGAGCCGGTGCCGAGTCCCGTCGGGTCGGCCGCGGGGGACTCCGCCGGCCACCTGCCGCCGTCCTCGGTGCACTACCCGTCCGACGTGCAGCACATGTTCGGCGAGATCGACGACATGCTGCAGGACATGGGTCTCTTCCGGACTTCGCTCGACGACCTGCCCTCCGGTCCCCCCTCACCCGTGCACCCGGGGACCGGAGGGGGCGACGTCCACGTCGGCACCGGCGGGGACGACGTCGCACGGTTCATGGACGACACTCGGCCGGTGCGGCAGCACCTGGAGCACGCGATCGCCGACCCCGCGGCCGACATCCGGCTGGTCCTGGGGACCGACGGTTCGACGGGCGCCCGTTCGCTGACGGTCTTGCTGCCGGGCCGGGACGCGCCGGTCCCCCTGGGCCCGGGTGCGCCGGGCGAGCTCGGTGCCGTCCGCGGGACCGCCGACGGGGCCCCGGCGGGCGGGACGCACGTCCTGGAGGAGCACCGGATCACGGCGGCACAGCTGGAGAACGCCTATCTGTACGCGGCCCGGAACCTGCCGCTGTGGCACACCGACGCGGGCCGGTTCACCGACGGGTTCATGAACGCGGTGCTCGACGCGCGGCCGGCGGTGCCCGATGGCTCGGCCGGCAGAGCGGTGCGCGACGTGACGGCCGATGTCACGGACGCGCCGCCCGTGGTGGGGGACAGGGGCAAGGGCAAGCCGCCCGGCGGCACCCTGGACACCACCGGCACCGGATCGGACCACGGCGGCGTGCGCGGGAACTTCGCGGACGACCTGTCGGAGATCGACGCGTCGGCCGCCATCACCGACGCCCGCCGCGAGCTGATCAACGCCCGGACGATCCGCGACGACCTGCAGACGCGCTACGTGGACGGCGTCGGCACCTCCGCCGAGGTCGACGGCGTCCGCTATCTCGAGTCGTGGCAGCAGGTCAGGCAGGCCGACGCCGCACTGGCCCAGGCCGAGGCCCACTGGAACGACCTGACCGGCGGAGCACCGCTCCCCGAGGTGCAGTCCTACACCGGCCACGGCCTCGGCGGCGGCGCGCCGCGCCTTCCGGACGGTCTGCGTTCGCTGCTGCACCTCAAGGGCCGGGGCGACGCGGTGCCCCCGGCTCCCGAGGGCATCGTGCAGTCCGTCGACCACGTCCCGTCCGCGACCCACGTCGTCACCCCGCTGGAGGGCGGGAAGTTCAGCCACGCCCTGGTGCCCAGCGGCCAGGACCTGACGGTGGCCCACTGGCTGAGCGAGCCCCAGTCGGCCCACGGCTGGCCCAAGGGCCAGGGCAGGGAGGCCTACGAGGGCGATCTCCACGCCCACCAGGAAATCCTGACCGAGGGGCTGGCGCGCGCGGAGCACGACGACGCGCTGAAGTCGGTGCTGCTGCAGCAGCAGAAGTCGTTCGACGAGAACACGCGGCTGTTCCAGGCCCTCGAAGGCCGTACGGAACTGCGCGACCTGCGCATGCCGCAGCTCGCCGCCATCGTCATGGCCGAACGGCGCGCCCTGCGCACGCTGGCGGCGGACACGGACCTGCTGACCACGAAGCTGCGCAGCGGTGAGTGGGACTGGGCCAAGGGCTACCGGCTCGACGGGGCGGACGCCGGTGAGCTCATCACGAAGGTCCACAAGCACCTGCAGGACGAGCTGTCGCTCACGGTGAACCTCAAGCTCGGCAACCAACTGCCGGGCGGCGGCACGCTGCTGGACGCGATGACCGCGGACCAGCAACTGCTCCGCAACGCATGGGAGATCGACAACGCCGGCGCCGGGTACTACGTCACGCGCGGCAACACGGAAGAGGCCCTCGGCCTGCCGGCGTCCGTGAAGCGGACCACGGACGCCTCGGGGATCTACCCGGGCCAGGGCGGCAAGGCGTTCGCCCCGACCGCGGCCGACCTCGCGGACCTCCCGAACTACGCCGCCCTCACCTCCAAGTACCGGCCCAGCGGCGTGAAGATGTACGGGCAGGCGGTCTTCCACCTCAAGCCCAACCTGATGGAACGGGCCACGTTCACACCTGCGGACAGCTTCGGCCAGGGCTTGGAGGGCGCCCTGAGCGTCACCGGGCGTGGCAATATGCTGCCGCTGCTCAACCACGGCCCCGAGGTGCTGGTCCGGCTCGCCTTCGCCGAGGCGACCGACTTCCAGTACGACAGTGCGTTCCGCGGCCTGCGCGATGCGGGGAAGCTCGAGGGGAAGCTCAACAGGTACTTCGAGGCCCAGCTCCACGGTGGCGTGAAGTGGGACGACCTCGACCGCGTCGTGCTCGTGAACGACGGCTTCAACCCGGCTGGGCTGCAGGCGCAGAAGCTGCAGCTGGAGCAGTTCGCCAAGGACAAGGGGCTCTCGTTCACGGTCGAGGTCCACAACGCGCGACCGGGCGCCGCGACCTCCGCCCCCGGAGTGCACCCCGCGCCCCCGGCGCCCCCCGGATCCGGTGGCGCCCACCCGGGCGGTACCGGTGGTCCCGGGCCCTCGCCGGCCCACGCGCCCGGGCCGGTGAGCGGCCACCCGGGCGGTCCCGGCATGCCG
This sequence comes from Streptomyces sp. BoleA5, assembly GCF_000373665.1. Taxonomy (NCBI): domain Bacteria; kingdom Bacillati; phylum Actinomycetota; class Actinomycetes; order Kitasatosporales; family Streptomycetaceae; genus Streptomyces; species Streptomyces sp. BoleA5. Next base: position 1,361 of record NZ_KB892129.1, on the reverse strand, counting down.
CCCGCACCCGGCGGGAGCAAGTCCCTCGGCGCGGCCGACGAAGTGCACGACAACTACGAGGACCTGCGCTTCACGGCTTCGCTCCTCGACGAGAGCGGTGCGCCCAGGGCGGACCTCTTCACCGGAACGGACTTGCGCGTCGAGCGGTCCGCCGACGCCTCGTTCGTCTCCCCGGCGGCACCGTCCGCCTCTGCCGGCTCCGTGAAGCTGACCGATGACCAGATCCTGAACGTCGTCGTCGGCACGGGCGGCCGCAACGGTGACGAGCGCCGTACGCTCGGCGGTTTCGAGTTCGGCGCGGGCACCCGCAGCAACGACGGCAAGAACCTCGTGTCACGGCCGATCGTGGTCAAGGTCGTGGACGGCGGGACGGAAGCGGAGGTGGCCGTCCACCTGAACGTCATGCTGAGCTCGGGCAACGAGGCCGACGTGACGGTGGCGGGCGGGAAGCTGGCGAACACGACGGAAGTCACGATCACCGGGAGCAAGTACCACCTCACCGCGCGACCGCACACCGACCAGAACCTGATCGACCTGCACGGCCCGTCCAGCGACACCGCGTCGAAGTCCATCCACGTGGGGCCGAGCAACGCCAAGTCCGGCTGGAACAGCCGGCCGGGCAACACCAGGAACCTCGCACAGGCCCTCGGCGTCTCGGAACAGAAGCTCATCGAGGCACTCGACAACCGGTTCCCGCCGAGCGGACTGGTCGATACGATCCACCGGTTCCAGGACGACGTGGAGCGCGCCGTCGTCCACGGCTCCGGCGCGGAGGACGTGCGGGTCCACTTCCAGGGCGACAAGTCGTTCCCCGTCCGAGGCGACGCCAATGGTGTGTCGCCCAGGGGCGTTTCCGTGCCTGGCGGTGTGGTGGACGACGTCTTGCATGGTTCGGTTCCGGGTGCGGGGCGGGTGGATCTGACGTTGGATCCCGGTTGGGATGCGGCGCGTGGTGCGGCGGTGCCGGACACGGTGAAGCATTCGTGGGTGGATCCGGTGTCGACGCCGCGGGGTGGTGGTGCGCATGCGCCGCGGTATGAGGTGCGTGCGGGTTATGACGTGCGCCGGTTCGAGTTGGGGGACCGTTCGGTCACTGATCTGACGGTGAGGGTGCGGCTTGCCGACGAGGGCCTGGCGCCGTCCGAGGTGGACGCGTTGTGGGATCGTGCGGTGTCGGGTGTGGAGCGGGTCTTCAACCGTCCTGGTGCGGTGCTACGCGATGAGAGCGTTCTGCACGTCACGCTGGAGCGGGTCGCGGGGGATGCCTCCAACGCTCATCTGAATGTGAGGGTGGGTCGTGCGCAGGGGGCGATGAACCAGCATCAGTGGCGGGTCGATGCCTCGGAGCAGGATCTGGCGCA
>NZ_KB892128.1:0-44951 GCF_000373665.1 Streptomyces sp. BoleA5 | reverse complement strand
ACGTCCCCGACGCCTGCGCGATCCCGAAATCCGTCAGCACCACCCGGCCCGACTCCGCCAGCAGCACATTGCCCGGCTTCACATCCCGATGCAGCACCCCCGCCCCATGCGCCGCCCGCAACGCCGCCACCATCGCCCGCCCGATCCGCGCCGCCTCCCCCGGCCCCACCGGACCCCGCTCCTTNAGCAGATCACCCAGCGTCGTCGACGGCACATACTCCATCACGATGACCGGCAGACCCTCGTCATCCACCACGTCATGCACGACCACCACATTCGGATGACTGATCCGCGCCGCGCTGCGCGCCTCCCGACGCGTCCGCTCGAACAACGTCTCCAGCTCGTCGTCCTGCAGATGCGGCTGCGGCGGATGCAACCGCTTCACCGCCACCGCACGCCCCAGCAGCTCGTCCTCGGCCCGCCACACCGTGCCCATACCACCACGGCCGATCCGCTCCACCAGCCGGTACCTCCCGGCCACCAGGCGTCCGAGGTCGGACATCGCGCGCCCCTTCCTGCCACGTACGAGAAGGAACGATATCCGGCCGGGCCACGGAACCCGTCAAGGCCGTGGCCCACGCCTCACCCGGCGTACCGGCGGCGGCTACAGCGGGACGATGTCCGGGGCACCCAGCCGGGCCGCGTCAGCGGTCTGGTCGTCGGGCTGCCGCTGGGACTCCCGCTCGGCCTCGACCCGCTTCTCGTAGTGCTCGACCTCCTTCTCCACCTGCTCCTTGTCCCAGCCCAGGACGGGCGCCATCAGCTCGGCGGCCTCGCGGGCGCTGAGCGTGCCGCGGTCGAAGGTCTCGATGGAGATACGGGTGCGCCGGGTGAGCACGTCGTCCAGGTGCCGCGCCCCCTCGTGCGACGCGGCGTAGACGACCTCCGCGCGCAGGTAGTCGTCGGCCCCGGCCAGCGGGCGGCCCAATGAGGGGTCGTCCTCGATCAGCTGCAGCAGTTCCTCGCAGAGCGATCCGTAGCGGTTGAGCAGGTGCTCGATCCGCGCCACGTGCAGACCGGTGCGCGCCGCGATCCGGGCCCGCGCGTTCCACAGGGCGTGGTACCCCTCCGCGCCGGCCAGCGGGACCTCCTCGGTGACGCACTCCGCGACGCGGTGCGCCAGGCCGTGCACGGCCGCGTCCACCGCGTCCTTGGCCATCACCCGGTACGTGGTGTACTTGCCGCCCGCCACCACCACCAGGCCCGGCACCGGGTGCGCCACGGTGTGCTCGCGCGAGAGCTGGCTGGTGGCCTCCGACTCCCCCGCCAGCAGCGGGCGCAGCCCCGCGTACACGCCCTCCACGTCGTCCCGCGTCAAAGGCACGGCGAGCACCGAGTTGACGTGCTCCAGCAGGTAGTCGATGTCGGCGCTGGAGGCGGCGGGGTGCGACTTGTCCAGGCTCCAGTCGGTGTCCGTCGTACCGACGATCCAGTGGCGGCCCCACGGGATCACGAAGAGCACGCTCTTCTCGGTCCGCAGGATCAGCCCCGTCGCGGAGTGGATCCGGTCCTTCGGCACGACCAGGTGTATGCCCTTGGACGCGCGCACGTGGAACTGTCCGCGCTCCCCGATCAGCGCCTGCGTGTCGTCCGTCCACACCCCGGTGGCGTTCACGATCTGCCGGGCACGCACCTCGTAGACGCCCCCGGCCTCCACGTCCTCGACCCGGGCGCCCACCACGCGCTCGCCCTCGCGCAGGAACCCGATCACCCGGGCCCGGTTCGCGGCCAGCGCGCCGTAGGCGGAGGCCGTCCTGACCAGCGTCATCGTGTACCGGGCGTCGTCCATCTGCGCGTCGTAGTACTGCAGCGCCCCGACCAGGGCCTCCTTCCGCAGACACGGCGCCACGCGCAGCGCGCTCTTGCGGCTCAGGTGGCGGTGGTGCGGCAGGCCGCGGCCGTGCCCGGAGGACAGCGCCATCGTGTCGTACAGCGTCACACCGGCACCCGCGTAGAAGCGCTCCCAGAGCCGGTGCTGCAGCGGGTACAGGAACGGCACCGGCTTCACCAGGTGCGGCGCCAGGCGCTGGAGCAGCAGACCCCGCTCCTTGAGGGCCTCCCGGACCAGGGCGAAGTCCAGCATCTCCAGGTAGCGCAGCCCGCCGTGGATCAGCTTGCTCGACCGGCTCGACGTCCCGGACGCCCAGTCGCGGGCCTCCACGATGCCGGTCGCCAGCCCGCGCGTCGCGGCGTCCAGCGCCGTCCCGGCGCCCACGACGCCCGCGCCCACCACGAGTACGTCGAGTTCCTGTTCCGCCATCCGGGCGAGCGCGGAGGAACGCTCCGCCGGTCCCAGTGTCGCCGTCAGCATCCTGGCCTCCCGTCGTGACGCGGGGTCGCGCCTGAGCGCATTCCCCGTCCTCACGATCGTTACCCGTGTCGTGACGCGCGGCACGTCGGGCTTCGCCGGGCCGGTTGCGTGTGCGGGTCCGTTGTGGCTGCGGCTGCGCCGGGCTGCGCGGTGGTTGTGTGCGGGTTGTTTGCGCCTGCGGCGGGCATCCCCCGCCCGCCCTCCCGATTGCCCGGCACGGTTGGTGCGGGCCTCGCGCGTGCATGGTGGGCCGGGGGCGGGGCCTCCGGGGCTGGGCATTCTGTACCGCATATTTATGTGCATGGCGGGCACCTGCACTTGCCACCCCGGATGCCGCACAACAAATACACGTCAGCGTCCAGAACGCCCACCCTCCCCCAGCCTTCGGCCGGGGGGACCCCCAACTCCCCCGCCCCCTCCGTTTCGTGAGGCGACCAACGCCCGGTGGAGGGTGAAGGGGTGCGCCCCTCCCCACACCGCAGGAAACCGCCCCCAGCGGGAGGTGCCACGGCCGCAGGCCGAACAATGCCGCGCGCGCTTAGGGGGCGTACCTCTGTCCTTCGGTGAGCGGCCGAACCGGCGCCCGTTCACCTTTGCTGGCAAGGAGCTGGATGGTGTGGGCGTCGAGTAGGACGTGTGCGGCAAGCCCGGACCGCCCCTACCCCCCTCCGGCCGTCAGGCGCCCACGGATAGGGAGGGGGCGGGGTCGGAGGGGTGGATGTTCTGGACGCTGCGGGATATTTGTGTGCGGCATCCGGGGCACTGAGCGCAGGTGCCCGCCATGCACGTAAATAACCCAGTCCAGGACGTGCAGCCCCGGAGGCCCCGCACCCGGCCCACCACCCACCCCGCGAGGCGTCCACTGACCATCCGGGGCAATCGGGAGGGAGGGCGGGCGAACCGCCCGCCGCACGCGCAACCAACCCGCACACAACAACGCGCCGCAACAAGCGACCCCGGGCACCCCGGACCGCGTGGCGTGCAGTCATATCAGCTACCTGTCTGGTTAGCCTGATTTCGCGCCATTTGGGTACCAGGACGCCCCCCGTCGCAGGAGAGGACCCCCATGCCCGCAGACCTCGCTGTCATCGGACTCGGCCACGCCGGCCTGCCCCTCGCGCAGGCGGCCAGCGCCGCCGGCCTCGGGGTGATCGGGTACGACCCGGACGAGCACGTGGTGGAGGCGATCAACGCCGGCAGCCGGGTGCCCTGCGGCGCGCTGGCCGCCGCCGACGTGCGGCGGATGCTCGCGGGGGGCTTCCGCGCGACCGCGGACACGGCCGCCCTGGGCCGGGCGCGGGCGGCCGTGCTGTGCGCGCCGACCCCGCCCGGGGAGCGCGGGGAGCCGGACCTGACGGCGCTGACGGAGGCGGCCCGCGCGCTGGCCGGGCAACTGCGGCCGCACAGCACGGTGGTCCTGGAGTCGCCGGTGTACCCGGGCACGACGGAGGACTTCCTGCGTCCGCTGCTGGAGGAGGGGTCGGGACTGCGGGCCGGCCACGGTTTCCACCTGGCGTACGCCCCGGCGCGGCGCCCCGGCACACCGAAGGTGATCGGCGGCCTCACCCCCGCGTGCACGGAGGCCGCGGCCGTCTTCTACAGCCGGTTCACCGAGCGGATCGTCCGGGCCCGGGGCGTGCGCGAGGCGGAGGCGGTGCAGTTGCTGGAGACGAACTACCGGCACGTCAACATCGCGCTGGCCAACGAGATGGCCGTGTTCTGCCACGACATCGGCGTGGACGTCTGGGACGTCATCCGGTGCGCCGAGACCCGCCCCCACGGCTTCCAGGCCTTCCGCCCCGGCCCCGGGGTCGGGGGCCACACCATGCCGCTGGACCCCGGGCATCCGCCGTACCAGGGCCGGGTGCCCGGCCATCCGCTGCGTCTGGTCGAGTACGCGCAGGAGGTCAACGCCCGCATGCCGCGCTACGTGGTGCAGCGCGCCGCGGCCCTGCTGAACGAGCACGGCAAGTCGTTGCGCGGGGCGCGGGTGCTGCTGCTGGGCGTGACGTACAAGCCGGACCTGCCGGACCAGGAGCGCTCACCGGCCGGCGAGATCGGCGGCCGCCTGCTCGAACTGGGGGCGCAGCTGAGCTACCACGACCCGTACGCCCCGCAGTGGCGGGTGCTGGACCGCCCGGTCCCCCGCGCCGACTCGCTGTGGGAGGCCGCGGCGGACGCCGACCTGACGGTCCTGCTCCAGCACCACCGCACCTACGACATGCAAGGCCTGTCGGTGAAGGCCCAGTTGATGCTGGACACCCGCGGGGCCACCCCGGTCGGGGCGGCCGCACGGTTGTGAGGGGACGCCGAGGGGCCCGGACCGCGGGTGGCGGTCCGGGCCCCGTGCCGTGGCGGCCCGGCGGCGGTCAGCGGTGGTGCGTCGGCGACACCGTGACCTCGACCCGCTGGAACTCCTTCAGCTCGGAGTAGCCGGTCGTGGCCATCGCGCGCCGGAGCGCGCCGAAGAAGTTCATGGAGCCGTCGGGCGCCTGGGAGGGGCCGAGCAGGATCTGCTCGGTCGTGCCGGCGGTGCCGAGGTTCATGCGCTTGCCGCGCGGCAGCTCCTCGTGGGTGGCCTCCATGCCCCAGTGGAAGCCGCGGCCGGGCGCGTCGGTGGCGCGGGCCAGGGGGGAGCCCATCATCACCGAGTCGGCGCCGCAGGCGATCGCCTTGGGCAGGTCGCCGCTGGAGCCGAAGCCGCCGTCGGCGATGACGTGCACGTAGCGGCCGCCGGACTCGTCCATGTAGTCGCGGCGAGCCGCCGCCACGTCGGCGACCGCGGTCGCCATCGGCACCTGGATGCCGAGGACGTTGCGGGTGGTGTGGGCGGCGCCGCCGCCGAAGCCGACGAGGACGCCCGCGGCACCGGTGCGCATCAGGTGCAGCGCGGCGGTGTAGGTGGCGCAGCCGCCGACGATGACCGGGACGTCGAGTTCGTAGATGAACTGCTTCAGGTTGAGCGGCTCGTGGGAACCCGACACGTGCTCGGCGGAGACCGTCGTGCCGCGGATGACGAAGATGTCCACGCCCGCGTCGACCACGGCCTTGGAGAACTGCGCGGTGCGCTGCGGGGAGAGCGCGGCGGCCGTGACCACACCGGCGTCGCGCACCTCCTTGATGCGCTGCCCGATCAGCTCCTCCTTGATCGGCGCCGCGTAGAGCTCCTGCAGCCGCCGGGTGACGGTGGCGTCGTCCAGCTCGGCGATCTCGGCGAGCAGCGGCTCGGGGTCCTCGTAGCGGGTCCACAGACCCTCGAGGTTGAGCACGCCGAGCCCGCCGAGGTTGCCGATGCGGATCGCGGTCTCCGGGGAGACCACGGAGTCCATCGGGGCCGCGAGGAAAGGCAGCTCGAAGCGGTAGGCGTCGATCTGCCACGCGATCGAGACCTCCTTGGGGTCTCGCGTACGGCGGCTCGGGACGACGGCGATGTCGTCGAATGCGTATGCCCTGCGGCCGCGCTTGCCCCGCCCGATCTCGATCTCAGTCACTGTCGCTATGCCTTTCCTTCGTGGCCTGCCCGTCCAGTATCCCAGGCAGGGCAGGCGGAAGCCCGCGGCCGTACGGGGCCGCGGGCTCCGGATCGTCCGCTCGTACCGTCAGCGCCCGTGGTAGTTCGGCGCCTCGGTGGTCATCTGGATGTCGTGCGGGTGGCTCTCCTTGAGCCCGGCGGCGGTGATCCGCACGAAGCGGCCCTTCTCCTTGAGCTCGGGGATCGTCGCGGAGCCGACGTATCCCATGGAGGAGCGCAGACCGCCGATGAGCTGGTGGGCCACCGCGGAGAGCGGGCCGCGGTAGGGCACCTGGCCCTCGATGCCCTCGGGGACGAGCTTGTCCTCGGAGAGCACGTTGTCCTGGAAGTACCGGTCCTTGGAGTAGGACTGGGCCTGCCCGCGCGACTGCATCGCGCCGAGCGAACCCATGCCGCGGTACGACTTGAACTGCTTGCCGTTGATGAAGAGCAGCTCGCCCGGCGACTCCTCGCAGCCCGCGAGGAGGCTGCCCAGCATGACGGTGTCGGCGCCGGCCGCGATGGCCTTGGCGATGTCGCCGGAGTACTGCAGGCCGCCGTCGCCGATGAGCGGGACGCCGGCCGGGCCGGCCGCCAGGGAGGCCTCGTAGATCGCCGTCACCTGGGGGGCGCCGACGCCGGCGACCACGCGGGTGGTGCAGATGGAGCCGGGGCCGACACCGACCTTGATGCCGTCGGCGCCCGCGTCGATCAGCGCCTGGGCGCCGTCGCGGGTGGCGACGTTGCCGGCCACCACGTCGATCTTGATGTTGGCCTTGACCTTGGCGACCATGTCGAGGATGCCGCGGCTGTGGCCGTGCGCGCTGTCGATCACCAGGAAGTCGGCACCGGCCTCGACCAGCCGCTGGGCGCGGACGAAGGACTCGTCGCCGACGCCCACCGCAGCGCCGACCAGCAGCCGGCCCTCGGCGTCCTTGGCGGCGTTGGGGTACTTCTCGGCCTTCACGAAGTCCTTGACCGTGATCAGGCCCTTGAGGCGGCCCTCGTCGTCGACGAGCGGCAGCTTCTCGATCTTGTGCTTGCGCAGCAGGTCCATCGCCTCGACGCCGGAGATGCCGACCTTGCCGGTGACCAGCGGCATCGGCGTCATGACCTCGCGGACCTGCTGGGAGCGGTCGCTCTCGAAGGCCATGTCGCGGTTGGTCACGATGCCCAGCAGCCTGCCGGAGGCGTCGGTGACGGGGACGCCGCTGATGCGGAACTTGCCGCACAGGGCGTCGGCCTCGGCGAGGGTGGCGTCGGGGTGGACGGTGATCGGGTCGGTCACCATGCCGGACTCGGACCGCTTCACCAGGTCGACCTGGTTGACCTGGTCCTCGACGGACAGGTTGCGGTGGAGCACGCCCACACCGCCCTGGCGGGCCATCGCGATGGCCATCCGCGCCTCGGTGACCTTGTCCATCGCCGCCGACAGCAGCGGGATGTTCACGCTGACGTTCCGGGAGACCTTCGAGCGGGTGTCGACCTGGTTCGGCACGACGTCCGACGCACCTGGGAGCAGCAGCACATCGTCGTAGGTGAGTCCGAGCAGCCCGAACTTGTCGGCTACTCCGTCGGCGTTCAGCGTCATGACACCTTCCCCATGGTCTTGCCCGGCGAGATGTTCAATGCTAATGGCTCCCGCGGGAAACCAGTTCCGCCCCCGGGGCGGGGGCCGGGCGGGGGTGGCTAGGCGCTCAACCCGGGGGCGCCCGCGGCCGCTTCCTCCGCCAGCGCCCGCAGCCGGGACAGCGCGCGGTGCTGGGCGACCCGGACGGCGCCCGGCGACATGCCGAGCACCTGACCGGTCTCCTCCGCGGTGAGGCCCACGGCGACGCGGAGCAGCACCAGCTCCCGCTGGTGCTCCGGGAGGTTGGCGAGCAGCTTCTTCGCCCACTCCGCGTCGCTGCTGAGCAGCGCCCGCTCCTCGGGCCCGAGTGAGTCGTCCGGCTGCTCGGGCATCTCGTCGGAGGGCACGGCCGTCGAGCCCGGACCGCGCATGGCGGCCCGCTGGAGGTCGGCGACCTTGTGTGCCGCGATGCCGAAGACGAAGGCCTCGAAGGGCCGGCCCTGGTCCCGGTAGCGGGGCAGGGCGCACAGCACCGCGAGGCAGACCTCCTGGGCGAGGTCCTCCACGAAGTGGCGCGCGTCACCCGGCAGCCGCGACAGCCTGGTACGGCAGTAGCGCTGGGCGAGTGGGTGCACATGGGCGAGCAGATCGTGCGTCGCCTGCTCGTCGCCGTCCACGGCCCGACGTACGAGTGCCCCTATGGCTGTCTCATTGCCGGTGGCCTCGTCGCGCATCCGTCCATAGTGCATCGCCGCGGGCCGCTCCGTGGGCTCACACCCGTGGTTGTGCTCCGAAGCGTTATGCGGAGTGCCGTGCGGAGCGTTTCGAGGGGCCGCACCGGCCGTAGTCATGTCATGCACCCGCCGCCCCGCCCGACCGTTTCCCCGAGAGTCCATGCCTCAAGCATGCGCCCTCGGCGCGGAAACCGGTACGAGCGGGGCAGCCGCACAGCTGCCCCACAGCTCATCGGCCCCTCAGCGCACCAGGCCCCAGCGGAAGCCGAGCGCCACCGCGTGGGCCCGGTCCGAGGCGCCGAGCTTCTTGAAGAGGCGTCGCGCGTGCGTCTTGACGGTGTCCTCGGAGAGGAAGAGCTCGCGGCCGATCTCCGCGTTGGAGCGGCCGTGGCTCATGCCCTCCAGCACCTGGATCTCGCGGGCGGTCAGGGTCGGGGCGGCGCCCATCTCGGCCGAGCGCAGCCGGCGCGGGGCGAGCCGCCAGGTCGGGTCGGCCAGCGCCTGGGTGACCGTGGCCCGCAACTCGGCGCGCGAGGCGTCCTTGTGCAGGTATCCGCGGGCACCGGCGGCGACCGCGAGGGCCACGCCGTCCAGGTCCTCGGCGACCGTGAGCATGATGATGCGGGCGCCGGGGTCGGCGGACAGCAGCCGCCGTACGGTCTCGACGCCGCCGAGGCCGGGCATCCGGACGTCCATGAGGATGAGGTCCGAGCGGTCGGCGCCCCAGCGGCGGAGGACTTCCTCGCCGTTGGCCGCGGTCGTCACACGCTCCACGCCGGGCACGGTCGCAACCGCGCGGCGCAGGGCCTCTCGGGCAAGCGGGGAGTCGTCGCAGACGAGAACGGAAGTCATGACCGTCCTCCGCAGCTGATCCGCGTCACGTTGAGCCTCCAGGCTGTACGAATCGTTCACCGGTGGGGATGACGGCCTCGGGCGCCTGCCCGATTAGTTCGACCGCCAACCACTTCCGCACCTTCAACGACCCTCACTCGAAAGAGTTACGGAGTTTGGCGGGCGACTCCCGCACTCTCCGTGCCCGGACCGACACGGATCAGCAACGTCGCAGGTCGCAAGGGTTCACCGAGCCCCAAAAACCGGCACAACGGGCGCCCGCTTGCAGCACAGGGCCGCCGCCGACCGGGGGGCAATGTCAGATTTTGCCTGTTTGGAGGCTTTTTACCCGCATGGCGGGAGTTCGTTGGCGATTTTGTGATGAATCATATTTACATCTACTTCGACAGTAGATGTACCGTCGACAGCACCCTCCCAGAGCTTCGCGCCTGGACGGTGTCCCTGCAGCCCACCTCTCGAGGAGATGAGCAATGGCAGACTTCTCCCGCCTCCCGGGCCCGAACGCCGACCTCTGGGACTGGCAGCTCGTCGCCGCCTGCCGCGGCGTCGACAGCTCCCTGTTCTTCCACCCCGAGGGAGAGCGCGGTGCCGCCCGGAGCGCGCGCGAGGCGGCGGCCAAGGAGGTGTGCATGCGCTGCCCCGTCCGCGCCGAGTGCGCGACGCACGCTCTGACGGTCCGCGAGCCCTACGGGGTCTGGGGCGGACTCACCGAGGACGAGCGCGAGGAGATGATGGGCCGGTCCCGCAACCGGGTCATGAGCTCGCACGCCACCGGCGGTCATTGACGCACCGGACGTCAGCCGACGAGGAAACGTTTCACCACAAACGGCGGGGTGCCCGCGGTACCGGGTACTCAGACCGCCGACGGGTCGCGCAGAGCGGCCAGCCGCAGCCGGCCCGGCATCATGTCGACAGCCGGCACCTGAGCCAGGTCGGGCAGCGTCAGCGCGACCACGTCCCGGCGTACGGACGGGCGCAGTTCGCGCACGGCCACCCCGCGCAGCCGCACCGCCTCCAGCGCGAGGCCGGGCTGCGCCGAGACGCCCATTCCCGACGCCACCAGGCCGACCGCCGCCGGGTAGTCGTCCGTGGCGAAGTCGATGCGCGGCTCGAAACCCTCCCGCCCGCACAGCTCGACCAGGTGCCGGCGGCAGTACGGGCAGCCCGCGATCCACGCCTCGTCCGCGAGGTCGGACAGCCGGACCGGGCCGCAGGCGCGCGCCAGCGCGTGCCCGGCCGGCAGCACCGCGAAGAGCCGGTCGGTCAGCAACGGCCGCACCAGGAACCCCTCCCACGCGGCCGCGTCCTCCCCGCCCGCGTCGTCCGCGTAGCGGTAGACCAGCGCCAGTTCGCACTCCCCGCCGCGCAGCATCCGCACCGCTCGCGGCGGCTGCGCCTCGGCCAGTGTGATCCGTACGTCCGGGTGCGCGGCACGCATCGCCGCCAGGGCGGTGGGCACCAGGGACGGGCCCGCGCTCGGGAACGACACCATCCGCACCCGCCCGGCGCGCAGGCCCCCGATGGCCGCGACCTCCTCCTCGGCGGCGGCCAGCCCCGCGAGGACGCCGCTCGCGTGCCGGGCCAGCGCCTCGCCCGCCTCGGTCAGCCGGGTCGTGCGCCCGCCGCGGACCAGCAGCGGGGTGCCCACGGCGAGTTCCAGGGCCTTCATCTGCCGGCTGACCGCGGGCTGGGTGCAGCCCAGCTCCCGCGCGGCGCCCGACAGCGAGCCGGAGCGGGCCACGGCGCGCAGCACGCGAAGGTGGCGGGCCTCGAACACGCTCCGGGCATAAGTATTCCTTGGGGGTCGCGTTCGGTGATCGATGGTGGACTTGGGGCAGTCCTGGGCGCAGGCTGAGGAACCATGGACATCACCGGGGAATTCGCGCTGGACGACGGGATCAGCTACCTCAACACCGCATCGTCGGGCATCGGCCCGCTCCGCGCCGTCGAGGCGCTGCGCACCGCCGTGGCCGCCTGGTCCGACGGCACCGACAACTGGGTGCGCGACGAGCGCGCCCTGGGCGCCGCCCGCGCCGCCTACGCCCGGCTCACCGGGGTCGCCGCCGACCGCGTCGCGGTCGGCTCCTCGGTCACCACACACGTCGGCATGATCGCCGCGGCGCTCCCCGCCGGGGCCGAAGTGGTGCTGGCCGACGGTGACTTCAGCTCGCTCGTCAACCCCTTCGCCTCCCGCGCCGACGTCACGGTGCGTGCCGTGCCCCTGGAGGGCGTCGCCGACGCCGTACGTCCCGAAACCGACCTCGTCGCGGTCAGCGCGGTGCAGTCCGCGGACGGCCGGGTCGCCGACCTCGCGGCGGTCCGCGAGGCCGCGGCCCGGCACGGCGCGCGTGTGCTCGTCGACGCCACGCAGGCGGTCGGCTGGCTGCCGCTGCGCGCGGACGGCCTCGACTACGTCGTGTGCGGCGGTTACAAGTGGCTGCTCGCCCCGCGCGGGGTGTCCTTCCTGACCGTGCGGGAGGGCGCCGAGGACGGGCTGTCGGCGCAGTTCGCCGGCTGGTTCGCGGCCGAGGACCCGTGGGGCGACTGCTACGGGCCGGTCGCGCACCTCGCAGGGTCCGCCCGGCGGTTCGACGTGATGCCGCCGCTGCTGCCGTACCTGGCAGGGGCGGCCTCGCTGGCACTGGTCGAGGAACTGGGCGTCGAGGCCATCGGCGCCCACGACATCGCGCTGGCGGAGCGCTTCCGGGCGGGTCTGCTGCGGCTCGGCCACAAGCCCGTGCCGTCCGGCCCGGCGGCCTCGGCGATCGTGGCCGTCCCGGGCCTGGGCGACGCGGCGGAGCGGCTGGCCGCCGCCGGCATCCGGGTCTCGGCCCGTGCGGGGAACCTGCGGGCGGCCTTCCACCTGTACAACACCGAGGCGGACGTGGACCGGCTGCTGCGCGTGCTCGCGGGCTAGGCCGTGTCGTCACATGCCCTCCCCCAACCCCCGGCTGACGGCGGCGGAAGCGCTCCCGCAGGATGTGCGCGCCGCGGCCCGCGGACGCACGGGGGCTCACTAGCCTGCGGGGCATGACGACTTCACTGATCACGGGAGCCACCGCGGGGATCGGCGCGGCGTTCGCGCGCCGGCTCGCGGCGGACGGTCACGCCCTGGTCCTGGTCGCCCGCGACGGGCGGCGGCTGGAGGAGTGCGCGCAGGAGCTGCGGCAGGCGTACGGGGTGACCGTGGAGGTGCTGCCCGCCGACCTGTCGGCGGACAAGGGCATCGAGACGGTCGAGGCACGGCTGCGGGACCGCGAGCACCCCGTGGACCTACTGGTCAACAACGCGGGCTTCGGCAACCGGGGCGGCTTCGGCGACGTGCCGATGGCCGACGAGCTGACCATGCTCAAGGTGCACTGCGAGGCGGTGCTGCGGCTGACCTCCGCCGCGACGGGGGCCATGCGGGAGCGCGGGCGCGGCTTCGTGGTCAACGTGGCCTCGGTGGCGGCCTTCCTGCCGCGCGGCACGTACGGGGCGAGCAAGGCGTGGGTCGTCAGCTTCACCCAGGGCGTGGCCCGGGAGCTCGCGGGCACCGGGGTGCGGCTGATGGCGCTGTGTCCGGGCTTCGTCCGCACCGAGTTCCACGAGCGGGCCGGGATGGACACCGGCGCAATCCCCTCCTGGGCGTGGCTGGACGCCGACAAGGTGGTCGCCGCGGCCCTGCGCGATCTGGCCCGCGGCCGCTCCCTCAGCGTGCCCGACCCCCGCTACAAGGCCGCGGTGGCCGCGGCCCGGCTGGCGCCGAGCGGGGCGCTCGGCCGGTTCTCGGCGAAGGCGGGGCGGCGCTTCGGGCCTGCCTACCCCCGCGACTGAGGCCGGTCCCCCGGCAGCCCGAAGGCCCCCGTTCCCGGGCGGGAACGGGGGCCTTCGCGGTCCAGCTCAGTGGGAGTGGCCGTGGCCGTGACCGGCCTCGGCGGGCTCCTCCTCCTTCTTCTCCACCACGAGGGTCTCGGTGGTGAGGAGCAGGGAGGCGATGGAGGCGGCGTTCTCCAGGGCGGAGCGGGTGACCTTGACCGGGTCGATGACGCCGGACTTCACCAGGTCGCCGTACTCGCCGGTCGCGGCGTTGAAGCCGTGGCCCTTCTCCAGCTCGGAGACCTTGGAGGTGATGACGTAGCCCTCCAGGCCCGCGTTCTCGGCGATCCAGCGCAGCGGCTCGACCGCGGCGCGGCGGACGACCGCCACACCGGTGGCCTCGTCGCCGGTCTTGCCGAGGTTGTCGTCGAGCACCTTGACGGCGTGGACGAGCGCGGAGCCACCACCGGAGACGATGCCCTCCTCGACCGCGGCGCGGGTCGCGGAGATGGCGTCCTCCAGACGGTGCTTCTTCTCCTTGAGCTCGACCTCGGTGGCCGCGCCGACGCGGATGACGCACACGCCGCCGGCCAGCTTGGCGAGGCGCTCCTGGAGCTTCTCGCGGTCCCAGTCGGAGTCGGTCGCGGCGATCTCGGCCTTGATCTGGTTGATCCGGCCGCTGATCTCCGCGGACTCGCCGGCGCCGTCGACGACGGTGGTGTCGTCCTTGGTGACGGTCACGCGGCGGGCGGTGCCGAGCACGTCCAGGCCGACCTGGTCGAGCTTGAGGCCGACCTCCTCGGCGACGACGGTGCCGCCGGTGAGGGTGGCGATGTCGCCGAGCATGGCCTTGCGGCGGTCGCCGAAGCCGGGGGCCTTGACCGCGACCGCGTTGAAGGTGCCGCGGATCTTGTTGACCACCAGGGTCGACAGGGCCTCGCCCTCGACGTCCTCGGCGATGATCAGCAGCGGCTTGGAGGCGCCGGCCTGCAGGATCTTCTCCAGCAGCGGGAGCAGGTCCTGGATGGAGGAGATCTTGCCCTGGGTGATGAGGATGTACGGGTCCTCCAGGACGGCCTCCTGGCGCTCCTGGTCCGTCACGAAGTACGGCGACAGGTAGCCCTTGTCGAAGGCCATGCCCTCGGTGAAGTCCAGCTCCAGCCCGAAGGTGTTGGACTCCTCGACGGTGATGACACCGTCCTTGCCGACCTTGTCGATCGCCTCGGCGATCAGCTCGCCGACCTGCTTGTCCTGGGCGGACAGGGCGGCGACGGCGGCGACGTCCTCCTTGCCCTCGATCGGGCGGGCGGTGGCGAGCAGCTCGTCCGAGACGGCCTTGACGGCGGCGTCGATGCCCTTCTTCAGGGCGGCCGGGGAGGCGCCGGCGGCGACGTTGCGCAGACCCTCGCGGACGAGCGCCTGGGCCAGCACGGTGGCGGTGGTGGTGCCGTCGCCCGCGATGTCGTTGGTCTTGGTCGCCACCTCCTTCACCAGCTGCGCACCGAGGTTCTCGTACGGGTCGTCGATCTCGACCTCACGCGCGATGGTCACACCGTCGTTGGTGATGGTCGGGGCGCCGAACTTCTTGTCGATGACGACGTTGCGGCCCTTGGGGCCGATGGTCACCTTCACGGTGTCGGCGAGCTTGTTGACGCCACGCTCGAGGGCGCGACGGGCGTCCTCGTCGAACTTCAGGATCTTGGCCATACCGGCGGATTTCCTCGTCTTTGGGTTCTCGTCAAAGACCGCGCCCCGGGTCCCCGGTCCGTGCGTGGACTCGGTGTGCCCGGGGCGTGGTCACGGCATTTCTCGGTTAAGAGCGGCGCCGGTTCTACTTCTCGACGATCGCGAGGACGTCGCGAGCCGAGAGGACGAGGTACTCCTCGCCGCTGTACTTGACCTCGGTGCCGCCGTACTTGCTGTACAGCACGATGTCGCCGACCTTGACGTCGAGCGGGATGCGGTTGCCGTCCTCGAAGCGACCCGGGCCGACGGCCAGGACGACGCCCTCCTGGGGCTTCTCCTTGGCGGTGTCCGGGATGACCAGGCCGGAGGCGGTGGTCTGCTCGGCATCCAGCGGCTGGACCACGATGCGGTCCTCGAGCGGCTTGATGGCAACCTTGGTGCTGGCGGTCGTCACGATCCGACCTCCCCCTTCAAAGGGCTCACGGGAGTGTCTGTCTGGGTGGCGACCTGGTAGGCCCGTCGTCGCGGGTGCCGGACCTGCCCGTCGCGTTTGTGTTGGCACTCGGCATGGCTGAGTGCCAGGTCCGAGACTAGGACGCGCTTAGCACTCGGTCAAGCGGAGTGCCAACGCCGCGCCGTACGAGCCGCTCTCCACCCGGGGAACGGTGCGCTCGGACGTACGGTTCCGGGCCCGGCACACGCCGGGCACGGCAGGGCGGAGGCGGCGATTCCGCTCACCCGCGGGCACGTGCGCCCGGCCGGTCCGGCGCGCCGCGGCGCCGCGGGACAATGGACGGCGTGGATCTTGACGCGTTCTCGGCTCTCCTGACCGACGAGGGGCAGTCGCTGCTGGCCTCCCTGCGGGACTACGACCCCGCCGCCGAACTGGCGACCGCGACGCGGCTGCGGCGGGAGCACGACGCCGGGCTGGTGGCGGCCGCGCTGACGCAGGCGCGGCTGCGGCAGCGGGCGGCGGTGAAGTTCGGCGAGGACGCCTACCGGATGTACTTCACGCCCGACGGGGTCGAGCAGTCGACGCGGGCCTCCGTCGCCCGGCACCGTGCCGAGCGGTTCGCCGCCCTCGGGGTGCGGCGGCTGGCGGACCTGTGCTGCGGGATCGGCGGGGACGCCGTCCCGCTGGCCCGCGCCGGGGTGGAGGTGCTGGCGGTCGACCGCTCCCCGCTGACCTGCGCGGTGGTGCGGGCGAACGCGGAGGCGCTGGGGCTGGCCGGTCTGATCGAGGTGCGCTGCGCCGATGTGACGGAGATCGCCGCGGACGGCTGTGACGCCGTCTTCGTCGATCCCGCCCGGCGCGGCGGGCGCGGCAGGATCTTCGACCCCGAGGCGTACTCCCCGCCCCTGTCGTGGGCGGTCGCGGCGGCACGGAAGGCGCCGCTGGCCGCCCTGAAGGTGGCGCCGGGCATCCCGCACGAGGCCGTGCCGGAGGACGCCGAGGCGGAGTGGGTCTCCGACCACGGCGACGTGAAGGAGGCCGTGTTGTGGTTCGGCACCGCGCCGGGCACCCGCCGCGCGACGCTCCTGCCGTCGGGGGCCACGCTGCCCGCCGCCGGGCTCCCCGACCCGCAGGTGCGCCCCGTGGGGCGGTGGCTGTACGAGCCGGACGGCGCGGTCATCCGGGCCCACATGGTGGCCGACGTGGCGGCGCGGGTCGGCGGCGGGCTGATCGACCCGACCATCGCCTACGTCACCTCGGACGAGCAGCACACCACGCCGTACGCGACCGCCTACGAGATCACCGATGTGCTGCCCTTCAACCTCAAGCGGCTCAAGGCGCTGCTGCGCGAACGCGAGGTCGGCGTGCTGACCGTGAAGAAGCGCGGCTCGGCCGTCGAACCGGAGGAGGTGCGCCGCCGGGTCAAGCCCCAGGGCCCGCACGCGGCCACGGTCTTCCTGACCCGCGTCGCGGGCGCCCCGAGCATGCTGCTGGGCAGCCCGGCCGGGACGAGCGGCCCCGCACGCGCCTGACGGCGGCTACGCGGGCCCCAGAAGGCTCCCCACGAGGCCCGGCAGGTCGGAGAGGGCACCGGCGAGGGCGGTGGGCCCGCAGTTCCCCAGGGCGGGGCCGGTGTATCCCCAGAGCGCGCCGATCGAGGGGACCCCGGCGGCGGCCGCGGCGGCGACGTCGGATGGGCTGTCGCCCACGAAGCAGGCGCGCCCCGGCGGCACCCCGAGCCGGTCGAGCGCGAGCAGGATCCCCTCCCCGGAGGGCTTCGGCGCCGCGTCGCCCCACCCGACCACCACGCCGAAGTTCGCGGACAGCTCCGCGGGGACGAGCCGTGCCACCCGGCTCGCGGGCTGCATCGTCACCACCCCGATCGCCGTGCCGGAGGCCGCGAGGTCGCGCAGCAGGCCCGCGGCGCCCGGGAACGGGGACGCGCCCCACGTGGCGAGCGCGAGTGCGTCCTCCCAGGCGGTCCCGAACACGGTCTCCTCGTCGGTCACGCCGAGCCGTGCCAGGTGCTCGTGGTGCGGAAGGTGGTCGAGCCCCGCCGGCAGGCGGCTCTCGTCCACCTGCTCGCCGAGGGCCGCGCGGGCGACGTCGAGGATCGCCTGCCGCATCGCCCGACGGCTGTCGATGAGGACGCCGTCGAGATCGAAGAGGACGGCGCAGCCGGAGTCGGTCATCGGGTCTTCTCGCCACCTGCCGGAACGCCTCCCGGACACCGGCCGTCCGGCAGGACGCCTGCTCGGGGACGCCACGACAGAAACCCGGTTGCGGTCGACGCCGGACTCATCATACGACCGGCACTCCCCTGACCAGGGCCTACGTCCCCTCCGCCACCGACTCGAAGCGCCAGCGGTGGACGGCCCGCCGGGCCAGCCCCTCGTCCGGTTCGGGGAGTTCGGGCAGCGGGGCGTCGTACGGGGCGTCCCACCAGGTGATGACCAGGACCCGGTCCTGCGGGGCGGAGAAGGTCTCCCGGCGCAGCGGAGCCGGCGAGAGCTGCCGCGAGCGGGCCCACGCCAGCAGGTCGGGCCCGCGCCCCTCGACGGCGCGGGCCTCCCACATCAGGGCGACGGTCACGAGTAGAGGTTGTCCTTGCTGAGCTCGTGGACGTGGTCGTGGACGTGGTCGTGGACGTGGTCGTGCGTGTGCCCGGGCACGGACACGTCCGTGACCTGCAGCGAGGAGTCCGCCGGGAGGTCCCAGGTGGACGACGGCCGGCCGCGGGCCACCATCTCCGCGCCGAGGGCCGCGACCATGGCGCCGTTGTCGGTGCACAGCTTGGGCCGCGGCACACGCAGGAGGATCCCCGCGTCCTCGCAGCGCTCCTGCGCCAGCGAGCGCAGCCGGGTGTTGGCCGCGACGCCGCCGCCGATCATCAGATGGTCGACGCCGTTGTCCTTGCAGGCCCGGATCGCCTTGCGGGTGAGGACGTCGACGACGGCCTCCTGGAAGGACGCGGACACGTCGGCGACCGGCACCTCCACGCCCTCCCGGCGCTTGGACTCGATCCACCGGGCCACCGCGGTCTTCAGGCCGGAGAAGGAGAAGTCGTAGACCGGGTCGCGCGAGCCGGTCAGGCCGCGGGGGAAGCGGATCGCGGCCGGATCGCCCTCGCGGGCCGCGCGGTCGATGGCGGGGCCGCCGGGGAAGCCGAGGCCCAGCACCCGGGCGACCTTGTCGAAGGCCTCACCCGCCGCGTCGTCGATCGTGGAGCCCAGCGGGCGCACGTCGCCGGTGATGTCGGGGGCCAGCAGCAGCGAGGAGTGGCCGCCGGACACCAGCAGCGCCATCGTCGGCTCGGGCAGCGGCCCGTGCTCCAGCTGGTCCACGCAGATGTGCGAGGCGAGATGGTTGACCCCGTACAGCGGCTTGCCGAGCGCGTAGGCGTACGCCTTGGCCGCGGACACGCCGACCAGCAGGGCGCCCGCGAGCCCGGGGCCCGCGGTGACGGCGATCCCGTCGAGGTCGGAGGCGGCGACGCCGGCCTCCTTCAGCGCGCGCTGGATCGTGGGGACCATCGCCTCCAGGTGCGCGCGGCTGGCGACCTCGGGCACGACGCCGCCGAAGCGGGCGTGCTCGTCGACGCTGGACGCGACCGCGTCGGCGAGCAGGGTGTGCCCGCGCACGATGCCGACACCGGTCTCGTCGCAGGACGTCTCGATGCCGAGGACAAGGGGCTCGTCAGCCATGGGTGGTCTCTGTTCCTTGTAGTCCCGGTACGTCAGGGGAGGCGGGCAGCTCGCCGAGCCTCATCACGAGGGCGTCGACGTTGCCCGGCTGGTAGTAGCCGCGCCGGAAGCCGATCGGCTCGAAGCCGAAGCGGGCGTACAGCCGCTGGGCCCGGACGTTGTCGACGCGCACCTCCAGCAGCACCTCGTGGCACTCGAAGGCGGTGGCCCGGCGCAGCAGTTCGGCGAGCAGCCGGGCGCCGAGGCCGGTGCCCCACTGGTCGGTGGCGACGGCGATGGTCTGCACGTCGCCGGTGCCGCCGACGGCGGCCAGGCCCGCGTAGCCGACGACCCGTCCGGTGCCGTCCTCGGCCACGACGTAGTACCGGGTCGCCGAAGGGTGCCGCGCGTCGGCCAGTTCGGACCAGAACATCCCTCGCGACCACGCGTCGTCCGGGAAGAGCCCGTGTTCCAGCTCCATCACCGGGTCCAGGTCCCACCAGCGCATCTCGCGCATCACCGCGGTCACTTCGGCAGGACCGCCTTGTAGCCGGCGGGCACCTGGGCGTCCGGGCGGCGCAGATAGAGCGGCAGCGGGGGGAGGAACTCCTCGCCGTCCGCCAGCTTCGCGGCGGCGAGCGCGGCCAGCGCGGCGGCGGACTGGTCGGCGGGCGGCCGGACGTCGGTGAAGACCTCGGGGTAGAGGGCGGCGCCCGCGCCCACCGCGGGCACGCCCGCGACCTCGTCGGCGATGTCGCCGGGCCGGTCCACGGCCGGGTCGGTCACCCGGGCCCGCGGGCCCTCGTACCGGGCCCAGTAGACCTCCTTGCGGCGGGCGTCCGTGGCCACGGCGAACGGCCCCTGGACGCCGGCGGCGTACGCCAGTCCGTCGAGGGTGCAGATCCCGTGGACGGGGACGCCGAGGACGTCGGCGAAGGAGACCGCGGTCACCAGTCCGACGCGCAGCCCCGTGTACGGGCCGGGGCCGACGCCGACCACGATCCCGGTCACGTCGCCCAGCACGGTCCCGGCCTCCCGCAGCACGCGGTCCACGGCGGGCATCAGCAGTTCCCCGTGCCGTCGCGCGTCGATCTCCGTCGACTCTGCGAGCACGCGCCGGCCGTCGTGGAGGGCGACCGTCACGGCGGGGGTTGCGGTATCGAAGGCAAGCAGCAGCACGCGTTCAGCCTACGGCGTTCACCGGGGTGGCCCCGCCAGGACGGGGGCGCCGCCGCCGCCCGGGACGGCGCTCCCGTCGCCGTGCGGCACGGCTGCTAACGTCAACCCAGCGTGACGCCCACCTCCGGAGGAAAGCCGTGGCAAGGATCGGTTCAGGGACGATCGTGACCGGACTGACCGCAGCCGCCCTGGCCGCCGTCGGCGTACTCGCCGTCCAGGCCTCCAGCTCCGCCGACGAGATGCCCGAGGACGTCCGCCCCGCGGCCGCCGACGGCGCCGGCACCACCGCTGCGGCCTCCGCCTCGCCCTCGCCGGAGAGGAAGAACGAGCTCCCCCCGGCCTCCGGCAGCGGCACCAGGGTCGTGTACTCGCTCCGCGCGGACCGTGTGTGGCTGGTCGGCGAGGACGGGAAGGCGCGCACCACCTACGTGGTCGTCCCCGGCACCGTCGACCCCGCCCCCGGCACCTACACCGTGGCCTCCCGCAGCGCCTCCGGCGTCGGCGGCGACGGTGTGGCCGTCGAGAACGTGGTGCGGTTCACCACGGTGGACAGCGTGGTGATCGGCTTCAGCGCGGCGAAGGACGGCTCCCTGCCCGACGCCCCGCCCCCGGGCCAGCAGACCGGCGGCATCCGCGAGAAGCGGAAGGACGGCGCGGCGCTGTGGAAGTTCGCGACGATCGGCAGCAAGATCGTCGTCGTCCGCTGATTTCCCCCGGAAGAGTGAACGCCCCCGGGGCCGGTACGACGGGCGGCGGGCACCCCGCCTCCCACCGCCCGGCCACTCCGGCCCGGGCGCGGATCGCTCCCGCTCAGGCCGCGTCCGCCTGGGGCCGCGTCGTGGGCTCGTCCTGTGTCGCGTCCGGTTCCGGCTCGTCGTGCTCCCCCGGCGGGGTGCACACCGCGTTCGCCGCCGCGGACGCCGCGAGCAGCGCCTGCACCGAGTAACCCGGCTCCGGCTCCGGGGCCGTGTGGGCCGACATGGATGCCTCCTGGGTCCGACGGGGTCGGGTTAGGCAGCCCTAACCCGCTCCTGTCTCCAGAAGAACACGTGGGACGTGCCGCACGCAACATCTTCCCGACACCATGTCGGAACGGTTACGCGCTCAGACGCCGAGCCCCGCCAGGTCCGCACCGGCCCAGCGTGCGCCGACGCCGGTGACGACGACCTCGCGCACGTCGTGGTCCTCCTGCCCGTTCCCCGCGACCTCCCCCACCGCGCGGTGGATCACCAGCTGCAGCCGGTCGTCGGAGAGCTCCTCGACCTTGCCCTCGCCCCACTCGACCACGACCACCGACTCCGGCAGCGAGACGTCGAGGTCCAGGTCCTCCATCTCGCCGAGGCCGCCGGACAGCCGGTACGCGTCCACGTGCACCAGGGCCGGACCGCCGGACAGCGAGGGGTGCACCCGCGCGATCACGAAGGTCGGCGACGTCACCGCGCCCCGGACGCCCATGCCCTCACCGAGGCCACGGGTCAGCGTGGTCTTGCCCGCGCCCAGGTCACCGCTGAGGACGACGAGGTCTCCGGCGCGCAGCAGCGGCGCGAGGCGGCGCCCCAGTTCGCGCATCTGTTCAGGGGTCTTGACCGTGACCCGGATCGCTTCCATGCCGATGGCTTCCATGCCCATGTGCCCGAATGCTACGCGCCGCCGGAGACCACCCGGTCCGCCCTGCCCGGCCCCGCCTGCGGCGGCACCGCCAGTTCGCGCAGCGCCTGCGGGACCGGGGCGCGCGAGGCGTCGGCCGCCTCGGCGAGCAGCGCGGCCAGGTGCGTGCTCACCAGCTCGGGGTGCTCCAGCATCACCAGGTGCCCGGCACCGGGCACCACCACCAGCTCGGTGTCCGGCAGGCGCTCGGCGATGGACCGGCTGTGCTCACTCGGCGTCAGCAGGTCCTTGTCCCCGGCGAGTACGAGCCCGGGCAGGCCGTCCAGCACGTCCAGGGCCTCGCTCTTCTCGTGCTCGGTGAAGGCCGGGTAGAACTCCGCGACCACGTCGATCGGGGTCGACTCGATCATCCGCTCGGCGAAGCGCGCGACGCCCGGGTCCACGTCGGAGCCGAAGGAGTAGCGCTTGATGATCCCGGCGAAGAGGTCGGCCGTGGCCCGGCGCCCCCGCTCCACCAGGTCGACCTGGGTGCCCAGGATCCGCAGCACCCCCGGCGCCAGCGCCCGCAGCGCCCGCGCGCCCGCCGCCGGCAGACCGAGCGTCACGCTGGCCAGCTTGCCGGACGAGGTGCCGACGAAGGCGAAGCCGGCCACCCGCTCGGCGACCACCTCGGGGAACTGGTCGGCGAAGGCCATGACCGTCATGCCCCCCATGGAGTGCCCGACGAGCACCAGCGGGCCCTCCGGCGCGGCGGCGTCCAGGACCGCCTTCAGGTCGCGGCCGAGCTGGTCGATCGTGGCGGGCCCGCCGTCCTCCTGGTCCTTGCCCCGGCCGGAGCGGCCGTGGCTGCGCTGGTCCCAGTAGACGGCGCGTATCGCCCCGCGCAGCGCGGCGCGCTGGAAGTGCCAGGAGTCCTGGTTGAGGCAGTAGCCGTGGCAGAAGACCACGGTCAGCGGCGGTGCCTGACCGCCACGGCGGAAGAACTGCCAGCGGCGCGGCGGCGCGGCCGCGTCGGCCACCGCCGGCTCCGCCTCCTCGACCTCGTAGTAGAGCTCGGTGCCGTCCTCTGCGACGGCCCGGCCCGGCATCCCGCGCAGCGAGCCGTAGGGCCCGGCCAGGTCGAGGGCGAGCCGGGCGCGCTTGCGCATACCCCGGCCGACCGTGGCCCGTTCCAGCGCCACACCGGCGGCGGCGCCCGCCGCCACGACTCCGATGGCCGCGCCGACGATCCCGGCGCGCTGCCAGCGCCCGGAGGCGGCGGCCGCCTCGGCCACCGCCTCGATCGCCCCCGTCGCTTTACCGCTCTCCGTCATGGTCGTACCGCTGCTTCCCCTCGGCTACGCGTTTACGTACCCACGTAGACGCGCGGCACCCGGGACCCGATCCGAGTGACGATCTCGTACGCGATGGTGCCCGCCGCCCGCGCCCAGTCCTCGGCGGTCGGCTCGCCGCGGTCACCGGGGCCGAACAGTACCGCCTCGTCACCGGCGTCGGCGCGGTCGCCCCCGAGGTCGACCACGAACTGGTCCATCGCCACCCGCCCGGCGACCGTCCGCCACTTGCCCGCCACCAGCACCGGGCCGGTGCCCGAGGCGTGCCGCGGGACGCCGTCGGCGTACCCGACCGGCACCAGGGCGAGGGTGGTCTCGCCGGGCGTCGTGTAGTGGTGCCCGTACGAGACACCGTGGCCCCCGGGGACGCGCTTGGCCGAGGCCAGCCGCGCCGACAGCGTCATCACCGGCCGCAGCCCGAACTCGGCCGGGCCGCCGACCTGCGGGATTGGCGAGATCCCGTACATCGCCACGCCGGTCCTGACCAGGTCGAAGTGCGCCTCGGGCAGGGTCAGGGTGGCCGGGGAGTTCGCCATGTGCCGGACCTCGGGGCGCAGTCCGGCGCGCTCCGCGGTCTCCAGGGCGGTCCGGAAGACGGCGAGCTGCGCCGCGATGGAGGGGTGACCGGGCTCGTCGGCGCAGGCGAAGTGCGACCACAGCCCGGTGACCTTGACCAGTCCCTCCGCCTCGGCGGCCCGGGCGGCGGCGACCAGGTCGGGCCACTCCGAGGGCTGGGCGCCGTTGCGGCCCAGGCCCGTGTCCGCCTTCAGCTGGACGCGCGCGGTACGGCCCGCGGCCGCGGCAGCCTCCGAGACCTCCCGCAGCGCCCACAGCGCGCTGACCGTCACGTCGACGTCCGCCTCCACGGCGGCCCGCCAGGGGCCGCCCGGAGTCCACAGCCAGCACAGCACGGGGGCCGTGATCCCGGCCGCGCGCAGGGCCAGCGCCTCATCGGGCGTGGCCGTGCCGAGCCAGCCGGCGCCCGCCTCCAGGGCGGCCCTGGCGCACGGCACTGTCCCGTGGCCGTAAGCGTCCGCCTTGACCACGGCCATGAGCCCGGAGCGGGGCGCGCGGGCGCGCAGCGCCACGACGTTGGACCGCAGGGCGGCGAGGTCGACCGTGGCCTGGGCGCGCAGATTCGTCTCATCCATCGCGCCCAGTGTCTCAGGCCGGGCCTGTTCCACCGTCACGTGGCGGGTTTGGTTCCCCACACGTACACCGCCTCCTGGATCTTCAGGACGTTCCACAGCAGGCGCGCGTTGCGGTTGGAGAGGTTGATGCAGCCGTGCGATCCGGGCGCCTTGTAGACGCTTCCGGGAGTGGCGTGCATCGCCTGGCCGCCGCTGAAGAACTGGCTGTACGGCATCGGTGCGTCGTAGATGTCCGATACGTGGTTCTTGTGTCGCCAGTAGACGGAGAAGCGGCCGGTGCGGGTGAGATAGCCCTTGCGGCCGCTGCGGATGGCGACCGGGCCGAAGACGACCTTGGTGCTGCTGCTCTGCACCCACAGCAGCTGGCGGTTGAGGTCGATGCAGACGATGCGCTTGCCCCGGGCCGGGGCCGGGCACCGGCGCGAGGCGTTCGGGCCCTTCCTGGTGGCCTCGTCGAGGCGGAGGTAACCCCAGGTGGTGGGCCCCGCGAAGCCGGTGGCGGGAACGATGCCCCTGGACTTCTGGAAGCGGCGGATCTCCGCGCAGTCGGCCGCGGACTGGCTGCCGTTCACCGGCAGCCGCAGCCGCTTCTCCGCCTCGCGCTGGTAGGGGCCCGTGAAGGTGGTGCAGTACTCGCCGGGCTCGGGGTTCTCCCCGTCGCCCTCGTCGTAGTACGGGTCCTCGTTCTCCTCCGCCGCCGCCCGCTCCTCCTGGAACTTCCGGGCCCGCTCGACGTCCTCGGCCGGCACGAACTCCACCAGCTGCGGGTCCACCCAGTCCTCGTCCTCGTCCTCGGCGGGCGCGGCGCTGCGCTGGGGCTCGGCGGCCGGCATGCCGATCCGGCGGGGCGGGGCGCCCTGGTCGGGGGTGTCGACCTGACGGGAGGCCACCGGTCCGAAGGGGACCCCGGGCACGAGCCGGTCAACCGGCACCGGCCGGTCGCCGTCGTCCGCGACGGCCGTCGTGTGCGCACCGAGTGCCGCCAGGGCGATCACCGCCGCGGTGAGCAGCCGGGCCCTACTTCTGGCATACGTTCCCATGAACACACAAATTGACCCGCGGCCGCCCTGGGGAACGCAGCGTCGGCGGACTCCACCCGTTTCGCCCAGTTGACGGCGGCTCAGGACCTGATGTCGCGCCAGGCACCGGGAAGGGCGGCGGCCACGTCGTGCGCGGCGACCGGCGCGCCCACCGGGCCCGCCGCGACCCGCGCCGACAATCCGTGCAGGTAGGCGCCGGCCGAGGCCGCGTCACGCGGGGCGAGCCCCGCGGCCAGCAGGGACCCGGTGATCCCGGAGAGCACGTCACCGCTGCCCGCCGTCGCCAGCCAGGACGTCCCCGTGGGATTGACCCGGACCGGCACCCCCGGCTCCGGTGACGCGACGAGCGTCGTGGAGCCCTTCAGCAGCGCCGTCGCCCCGAAGGCGTCGGCCAGCCGCCGCACGTGGTCCAGCCGCGCCGCCTCCACCTCCTCGCGGGCCACACCGAGCAGCGCCGCCGCCTCCCCGGCGTGCGGGGTCAGCACGGTGCCCGCGGTGCGGGAGCGCACCACGGCCCGGTCCAGCAGCCGCAGGCCGTCCGCGTCCACGAGCACCGGCACGTCCGAGGCGAGCACGTCGTCCACCGCGCGCCGCGCCTCCGGCCCGTCGCACAGCCCCGGGCCCACGACCCAGGCCTGTACCCGGCCCGCCTTGTGCGGCGGCCCCGCCGACACCAGCGTCTCCGGGAAGCGGGCCAGCACGGCCTGCGCCCCCGGGCCCACGTACCGCACCGCCCCCGCGCCGGCGCGCAGCGCCCCGGCCACCGCGAGCACCGCGGCCCCGGGGTAGCGCTCCGAGCCCGCGACGACGCCGACCACCCCGCGCCGGTACTTGTCGCTCTCGGCCTCCGGGACCGGCAGGAGGGCGGCGACGTCGGCGTGCTGCAGCGCCTCCAGGTCGGGCGGGGTGCCGGCCAGGTCGGGGCCGAGGCCGATGTCGACCAGGCGCAGGGCTCCCGCGTGCCCGGCGGCCGGGTCCACGAGCAGGCCCGGCTTGTATGTGCCGAACGTCACCGTCATGTCGGCGCGCACCGCCGCGCCCCGGACCTCGCCGGTGTCGGCGTCCACACCGCTGGGCAGGTCCACGGCGACCACGACCGCCCTGGAGGCGTGCGCGGCCTCCGCCAGCGGCACCGCCTCGGGACGCAGGCCGCCCTTGCCGCCGATCCCCACGATGCCGTCCAGCACGAGGTCGGCGCGGTGGACCAGGGCCACCGCGTCCACGTCCTCCGCGGTGACGGCACGGCCGCCCCCGGCGCGCAGGGCGGCCAGGCCGCCGCGATGCGCCTTCCGGGGCGCCAGCAGGACGGCGGTCACCCCCGCCCCCCGCCGCGCCAGGCGGGCCCCCGCGTACAGGGCGTCGCCGCCGTTGTCCCCGCTCCCGGTCAGCACGACGACGCGGGCCGCGTAGACCCCGCCCCCGGCGCCGAGCGCGTTCGCGCACGCCGCCGCGAGGCCGGCCGCCGCCCGCTGCATCAGGGCCCCCTCCGGAACCCGCGCCATGAGCGCCCGCTCCGCCGCCCGTACGGTCTCCACGCTGTACGCCACCCGCATGCGGCCATGTTCCCACCGCGGGCGCGCGGTTGCGCGCGGTGCAGCGTCTGTGCGCGGCACGGTCGTGGTTGCGGCCGGTTGTCGTGTGCCGCGCCGTCGTGGTCGGGGTGCCCCTTGCGGCCCGGGGCACCCCGGAAGGGTCACCCCTCTGCGATGACCACCGCCGACGCGACCCCCGCGTCGTGGCTGAGGGAGATGTGGAACGTCCGCACCCCCAACTGCTCCGCCCGGGCCGCCACCGTCCCCCGGACGACCAGCCGCGGCTGCCCCGAATCCTCCGTGACGACCTCCGCGTCCGCCCAGTGCAGCCCTCCGGGCGCCCCCAGCGCCTTCGCCACCGCCTCCTTCGCGGCGAACCGCGCCGCGAGGGAGGCGCCGCCCCGGCGGGCCCCACTGGGGAGGTGGAGCTCGCCGGGGAGGAAGAGCCGCTCCGCCAGGCCGGGCGTGCGCTCCAGGGACTGCTCGAAGCGGTCGATCTCCGCGACGTCGATGCCCACCCCGATGATCACTGCGTGATCACTCGACCGTGACGGACTTCGCGAGGTTCCGCGGCTGGTCGACCTCGTTCCCGCGGGCCGTGGCCAGTTCGCAGGCGAAGACCTGCAGCGGCACGGTCGTGACCAGCGGCTGCAGCAGCGTCGGGGTCTGCGGGACCCGCACCAGGTGGTCGGCGTAGGGGACGACGGACTCGTCGCCCTCCTCCGCGATGACGATGGTGCGCGCGCCGCGGGCCCGGATCTCCTGGATGTTGGAGACGATCTTGTCGTGCAGCACCGAGCGTCCGCGCGGCGACGGCACGACCACGACGACCGGGAGGTCCTCCTCGATCAGCGCGATGGGACCGTGCTTGAGCTCGCCGGCGGCGAAGCCCTCGGCGTGCATGTAGGCGAGTTCCTTGAGCTTGAGCGCGCCCTCCAGGGCCACGGGGTAGCCCACGTGGCGGCCGAGGAAGAGGACGGTGTTCTTGTCCTTGAGGGAGCGGGCCAGTTCGCGGACCGGCTCCATGGTCTCCAGGACCTGCTCGACCTGGCGGGAGATCTGGGAGAGCTCGCGGATGACGGCAAGGATCTCGTCCCCCCATTTCGTGCCGCGCACCTGGCCCAGGTAGAGGGCGACGAGGTAGCAGGCGACGACCTGGGTGAGGAACGCCTTGGTGGAGGCGACGGCGACCTCGGGGCCGGCGTGCGTGTAGAGCACCGCGTCCGACTCGCGCGGGATGGTGGAGCCGTTGGTGTTGCAGATGGCCAGCACCTTGGAGCCCTGCTCGCGGGCGTGCCGCAGGGCCATCAGGGTGTCCATGGTCTCGCCGGACTGGCTGATCGCGACCACCAGCGTGCGGGGGGCCAGGATCGGGTCGCGGTAGCGGAACTCGCTCGCGAGCTCGACCTCGCAGGGGATGCGGGTCCAGTGCTCGATCGCGTACTTGGCGATCATGCCCGCGTGGAAGGCGGTGCCGCAGGCGACGATGACGATCTTGTCGATCTCGCGCAGCACGGTGGCGGGGATGCGCACCTCGTCGAGGGTGAGCAGGCCGCTCGCGTCGATCCGGCCCAGCAGCGTGTCCGCGACGGCCTTGGGCTGCTCGGCGATCTCCTTGAGCATGAAGTAGTCGTAGCCGCCCTTCTCGGCGGCGGAGGCGTCCCAGTCGATGTGGTACGGCCGGACGTCGGCGGGCTTGCCCTCGAAGTCGGTGACGGTGACGCCCTCGCGGCGCAGCTCGACGACCTGGTCCTGGCCGAGTTCGATGGCGTCGCGGGTGTACGCGATGAAGGCCGCGACATCGGAGGCGAGGAAGTTCTCGCCGTCGCCGACGCCCACGACGAGCGGGGAGTTGCGGCGGGCGCCGACCACGACGTCCGGCTCGTCGGCGTGCACGGCCACCAGCGTGAAGGCGCCTTCGAGGCGGCCGCAGACCTGGCGCATCGCCTCGGCCAGGTCCCCGGTGGAGGAGTAGGCCTCGGCGAGGAGGTGGGAGACGACCTCGGTGTCGGTCTCCGAGAGCAGGTCGTGGCCGCGCTCGGCGAGTTCGGCGCGCAGGGCGGCGAAGTTCTCGATGATGCCGTTGTGGACGACGGCGACCCGGCCCGCGTTGTCCAGGTGCGGGTGCGCGTTGGCGTCCGTGGGTCCGCCGTGGGTGGCCCAGCGGGTGTGCCCGAGGCCGGCGGGGCCGGCCGGCAGCGGGCGCTCGTCCAGCAGCTTCTCCAGGTTGGCCAGCTTGCCGGCCTTCTTCGCCGAGGCCAGGCCGCCGTCGGCGAGGACGGCGACGCCCGCCGAGTCGTATCCCCGGTACTCGAGCCGCTTCAGACCCGTGATGACAACGTCGAGGGCGGACTGGCCGCCCACGTATCCAACGATTCCGCACATGTGCCGTAGCCTACGGTCCGACCGGCGCCCGGACCTGCCGGAGCCTGCCCGAAATCGGAATTTCCCACGGGTCCGAACGCCCTGGTGATCACGGGGACGCCTCGCGAGCGGCGCCGTGTGTCACGCCGCCTGGCCACCGACCGCTTCCGCCCCCGGCCGGACCATGATCATGCGGGAGACCACGAAGGTGACCGGCACAGCCGCCGCCGAGGCGATCAGCGGCGCGAACCAGCTCCCCACCCGCAGGACGTCGACCAGCAGGTAGAGACCCCCGGTGGTGATCACGAAGTTGGCCACGTTGGTGAGCGGGAAGAGCAGGAACGTACGCCAGCTCGGCCGGGTCCTGTAGGTGAACCAGGTCGTCAGGAAGTACGAACCGATCATGCTGAGCACAAAGGCGAGGACGTGCGCCGCCACGTACGGCAGCCGCAGCAGAAACAGCAGGTACAGGCCGTAGTAGACGCCGGTATTGGCGACTCCCACCATCCCGAACCGGATGAGCTGGCCGAGCATCAGCGGACCAGTTCCTTCCGCACCTCCGGCGCGTTCCGGCTCCCGGTCCGGGCGGAGGCGACGTTGGTCGCCTTCACGAGATAGTGCGGGCGCCGCTTGACCTCGTAGTAAATTCGGCCGACATATTCACCGGCCACTCCCAGCATGACCATCTGCACACCCGACAGCGCCGTGATCGCCACCACGAGCGTGACATATCCAGGAGTTCTCACTCCGTTAACCAGAGCGCCACCGACAATCCATGCGGCATACGCGAAGGCGACGGAAAGCAGCAGCATTCCGAGATACAGCGCGATGCGCAGCGGCTTGTTGTTGAAGGACAGCAGGCCGTCGAGTCCGTAGTTGAGCAGCTTGCCGAACGTCCACTTGCTGCGGCCCTGCTCGCGTACGGCGTTCTGGTACTCGAAAGTGGCGGTCGGAAATCCCACCCAGGCGAAGAGACCCTTGGAGAAGCGGTTGTACTCGGTGAGCTCGAGCACCGCGTCCGTCGCGCGACGGGAGAGCATCCGGAAGTCACCGACCCCGTCGACCAGTTCCACGTCGACCAGGCGGTTGATGACCCGGTAGTACGCACGGGCGGCGATCGTCCGGGTGACCCGGTCACCCTCCCTGGTCCGCTTGGCGATGACCTGGTCGTAACCGTCGGCGTGCAGGTCGGCCATGCGCCGTATGAGCTCGGGGGGGTGCTGCAGATCCGCATCCATGATGACGACGGCGTCGCCCGAGGCGTGCTGCAGTCCCGCCAGCATGGCCGCCTCCTTGCCGAAGTTGCGGCTGAAGGAGACGAAGCGTACGTGGCCGTCCCGGTCGCCCAGCTGCTCCAGGATGGAGAGGGTCCGGTCCCGGCTTCCGTCGTCCACGTAGACGATTTCGAAGTCATGGCCGATCATCGCGAGTTCCATAACCAGATGATCATGGAAGCGGGCTATGACGTCCTCTTCGTTGAAGCACGGAACCACGACGGATATGAGCATGCTTCTCGCTCCAAGCGTGCTACTGGGCCAAGTGCGCAGGGACCCTAACACGGGTCCATTTACGCGGGCGGCGGCGAAAGCGGCCCGACGGACCGACAGGTTGCCCTGTGTACCCGCCGAGGATGTGCGGTGGGTAACGAAAGCAAGTCCACTTATTGAACAAGGGCACCGACACCTTCGGCCGGCCCGGCACTCCGCACGTCGTCACCCTGCCACAGCGCGATCCGGAGCGGACTCGGCGGTTTGATTCGTGCTGCTAGCATCCTCGAGATCAGACCGATTTTCGGGCGATCGGTCCGGTCTTCGTACGTGCGCGGTCGCATAAACGGCGGACGTTATTCCGGAAGACCGTCGGGAGGGAAAGGGGCCAGATGTCAATCCGGACGCCGGTCAGGGACCGCAGCCAGCGTGCCGCGGGACTTGCCGCGCTGCTCACCGCCGTGGCCGTCTGCGCCGGTGACGCGCTGGCCCGGAGCTTCCCCTTCGGACCCCGCTCCCGCAGTGTGATCGACCTCGCCAACCAGTTCGTCCCCTTCCACACCTGGCTGTGGGACCTCCTGCACGGCCGCACGGACGGCGGCCTGCTGGTCAACTGGCAGTCCGGCTACGGCTCCAGCTCGCTGCCCGACGTAGGCACCTATCTGGGCAGCCCCCTCTCGTTGCTGGTCGTGCTCTTCCCGAGGGACCGGATCGACCTGGCGCTCTATGCGATCACCGTGCTGAAACTGGCCCTTGCCGCGGCCGCGATGGCATGGCTGCTGCTCTCCCTGAGGCGCGGCCGCGGCTGGGTGGCGGCGGTCCTGGGCTCCGGGTACGCGCTGTGCGGCTGGTCGCTCTCCCAGGGTGCGATCAACCCCATGTGGCTGGACGGACTGATCGGATTCCCGCTGCTGTGCCTCGTCGGGGAGTGGGCGCGACACGGCCGTCGCCGACTGCTCGGCACGGCACTGGTCGCGTTGGTCTGGATCTCCAACTTCTACACGGCGTACATGGCCACCATCGGCGCCGGCCTGGTGCTGATCGCCCAGCTGCTGATCAGCGACACCACGCTGAGAGAGCGCTGCGCGGCCGTACTGCGCGCCGCACTCACCACGGCGCTCGGCATCGGCCTGTCCGCGCCGCTGCTGTTCACCATCGCGCTCGGCACCCGGCACGCGTACCCCGGATCGGTCAGGGAGTTCTCCCCCCGGGACTGGACGGACGTACTCGCCCGGATGCTCCCCGCCACCTACAGCTCCATGGATCCCGCCGTCTACGTGGGTACCGCGGTACTGCTCCTCGCCTTGTGTCTGCCGTTCAACGGCGCGGTAGCCGCACGCGTGCGTCTGGTGTGGACCCTGCTGGTGGTAGGGATGGTGGCGTCCATGCAGTGGGGGCCCACCCATCTGGCCTGGCACGCCTTCAGCACGCCCAACGGCAGCGCCTACCGGCAGGCGTTCATCTTCAGCGGACTGCTGGTGATCGCCGCCTGGCAGGCCTTCGCGCACGGTGTACCGGGCTTCCGGCCGCTGCTCGCCGGCCTGGGCACGCTGGCGCTGATCACCGCGGGCGCCATGCGGAGCGAGTTCATCAGCGACTGGACGGTGCCCACCCTGGTCGCGGGCACCGCGGCCGCGGCGGGCGCCGTGGTGCTGCTGGGCCTGACCGCCCGCCGCCACCGCCGGTTCCTGGTGGCGCTCGCGGTCGTACTGCTCGTGGGGTCGCAGCTCGGACAGGCCACCATCAGTGCGGACTACGCGGTCCGGGCGCGGCAGAGCAGGTTCCCCAGCCATCCGGTGTGGGGGGAGTACCAGGAGCAGCAGAGCCGGCTGGTCGCCGAGGCGGACGGCTGGCCGCGGTACCGCACCGACCCCGGCATCCCCCAGAGCACCGGCAACGATCCGCTGGTCGTCGGCGGGCAGGGAGCGCAGTACTACAGCAGCCTCACCTCGGTCGCTCTCAGCCGGACCCTGTTCTCCCTGGGCGCAGGCTGGTCCGCGCTCGGCCGTTCGCCGCAGAGCCTGGACAACTCGGTCACGGACACCATCTTCTCGGTCGGCGCCCGGGTGCACCCCGACACCATGACGGTCACCCGCAGGGACGTTCCGCCGCTGGTCACCGTGCGGCCGTCGGAGCACCCGCCTGCCTTCGGCCGGTCGGCCTTCCGCAACCAGGAACAGCTGCTCGGCGCGCAGGTCTACACCCTGCCCGGCGTCTCGGTCAGCCCGGCCGACGGCCACGCCGTCGCCCGCACCCGCGACCACGGCTACCGGCTCCCCGGGGGGAGCGCGGCCGGTGCGGGGGCCACAGACCGGCTCACCTTCTCCTGCCCGTCCGGCAGCGAGGTGTACCTGTGGGCCCCCGCGTACACCGGGACCGCGCAGCTCCCGGGCGGACCGGCCGCGAAGTTCCGCGGCCAACCGGCGCAGTTGGGAGCCGCGATGCGACGGCTCGGCACGGCCGCGGGGACGGCCCCGCTCACCGTCGAGCTGCACGCCGCCCAGTCAGGTGTGCTCCCCGAGCAGCCGGTGGGCTGCATGGACCCGGCCAGGCTCGCCGCCGCCACACAGCGGCTCAAGGCCACCGCGGCCACCAGCGTCCAGGTCGGCAGCAGCGGTCTGGAGGCCGAACTGCCCGCCGGAAGCACGGGCACGGCCGTGATCGCCGTCCCGCGGACGGCCGGCTGGCAGTGCGCAGCAGGCGAGGGCGAGGAGAAGCCGGCCGGCAGTTACCTCGGCCTGATCTCGGTGCCACTGGACGGCAACACCACTCGGATCAGCTGCGACTTCCGACCGCCTGGGCTGCGGCTGGGCTCGGCGGCCGCCGGGGTGTCGCTGCTGGGCCTGGCCTGGCCGGTGCTGCTGCGCCGGCTCAGGAGCCGTCGAGGGCAGCCGGCCCCGGACGAGCCGTCCGAGCCCCCGGTCGCCAGGCCCGTGCAGAGGGCGACTTCGGCATAGGGCCGCATGCCGCCGTGGTGGCGGGCGCCGTCGGCCGACGGCGCCCGCCACCACGACCTGGGATGCCTGACGCGCGATCCGCCCTGGTGGCCGCCGCGTGACGCACCCCACTCCGCCGTCCCGTTCAAACTCCGTTAACAATGGACTGTGATCTCACCGGTCTCCTCGATGCCCCAAAGCGCCCACCGGCCCAGGTCGGAGGCGACTCCCTACGTCGACCTGACACGGGCCGAGTGGAGTGCGCTGCGCGACCGCACGCCGCTGCCGCTCACCGCCGAAGAGGTCGAGCGGCTGCGCGGCCTCGGCGACGTCATCGACCTGGAAGAGGTGATCGACGTCTACCTGCCGCTGTCACGACTGCTCAACCTCTACGTCGGCGCCACCCACGGCCTGCGCGGCGCGGTCAACACCTTCCTCGACGACACCGGCGAGGGCCACGGCTCGCAGACCGGTACGCCTTTCGTCATCGGCGTCGCCGGCAGCGTCGCGGTCGGCAAGTCGACCACCGCCCGCATCCTGCAGGCGCTGCTCGCCCGCTGGCCGGAGCACCCGCGGGTGGAACTGGTCACCACCGACGGATTCCTGCTGCCCAAGGCCGAGCTGCAGCGCCGCGGGCTGATGTCCCGCAAGGGCTTCCCCGAGTCGTACGACCGGCGCGCCCTGACGCGTTTCGTGGCCGACGTGAAGGCCGGCAAGGACGAGGTGCGCGCGCCCGTCTACTCGCACCTGATCTACGACATCGTGCCGGACGAGGAGCTGGTGGTCCGGCGGCCGGACATCCTCATCGTCGAGGGCCTGAACGTCCTGCAGCCCGCCCTGCCGGGCAAGGACGGCCGCACCCGGGTCGCGCTCGCCGACTACTTCGACTTCAGCGTGTACGTGGACGCGCGCACCGAGGACATCGAGCAGTGGTACCTGGCGCGCTTCCGCAAGCTGCGCGAGACCGCCTTCCAGAACCCCCTGTCGTACTTCCACCGCTACACCGAGGTCTCCGAGCAGGAGGCCATGGAGTACGGCCGCCACACCTGGCGCGCCATCAACCAGCCCAACCTGCTGGAGAACGTGCTCCCGACCCGGGGCCGGGCCACCCTGGTCCTGCGCAAGGGCCCCGACCACAAGGTCCAGAAGCTCTCCCTGCGCAAGCTGTAGTCCGGCGGCCGGGGGTAGCCTGCCCCGCATGCTGCATCTTCGGATGATCGTCCCGCAGGAGAGCACCGACGAAGTCCTCGCCCTCGTCGAGGGAACCGTCGGCGCCACCCACGTCGCGGTGCTGCCCGGCGCGGCCCGCAACCCGCACGGGGACATCGTCATGTGCGACGTCGCGCGCGAGGCGGGTGACGAACTGCTGCAGGCCCTGCGGCGAACGGGCGTCGCCGAGGCGGGCTCCATCGCGGTGGAGCACATCGACCTGTCGCTGTCGCGCAACGCCGACCGGGCCGAGGAGGAGGCGCCCGGTGAGGGCGCGGACGCCGTGCTGTGGCAGTCGCTGACCGACGCGACCCATGAGGAGTCCACCCTCACCGTCACCTATCTGGCGTTCCTGGCCCTGGCGACGATGCTGGCGGCCTGCGGCGTGATGCTGGACAGCGCGATCCTGATCGTCGGCGCGATGGTGGTGGGCCCGGAGTTCGGGCCGCTGGCGGGTGTGTGCACCGGCCTGGTCCAGCGCAACGGGCGGCTGGCCCGGCGCTCTCTGACGGCACTGGTGGTGGGCTTCCCGGTGGCGATGGTGCTCACCGGCGGCTTCAACTACCTGATGGACGCCCTCGGCGTCTTCAGCGTGGACGACTTCACGGCGCCGCATCCGTCGACCGCCTTCATCTGGCAGCCGGACGCCAGCTCCTTCGCGGTGGCCTTCCTCGCCGGGATCGCCGGGATCCTCTCGCTGACCTCCGCCAAATCCGGCGCCCTGGTCGGCGTCGCGATCTCGGTGACCACCGTCCCGGCGGCCGCCAACGCCGCCCTGGCCCTGTCCTACGGCGACTACCACGAGCTGTGGGGCTCGTCGGTGCAGCTGGGCGTCAACCTGGCGGGCATCGTCATCGCGGGCGTCCTGACGCTGCTCGCCCAGAAGGGCTTCTGGGCGATGCAGCGCAGGCGGCGTTCGGTGTCGCGGGCTTCCTGAGCCGTGCCGTTCTAGCCGAGCGCGGACTTCACGACGTCGGCGAGCCGGCTCGCCACGGAGCGGGCGTGGTCGATGTCGGCGGCCTCGACCATGACGCGGACCACCGGCTCGGTGCCGGAGGGGCGCAGCAGCACCCGGCCGGTGGTACCGAGTTCGGCCTCCGCCTCGGCCACGGCGACGGACAGCTCGGCGGAGGACTCGACGCGGCTCCTGTCGACGTCCCGGACGTTGATCAGGACCTGCGGCAGCCGCTCCATGACGGCGGACAGCTCGGCCAGCGAACGGCCGGTGGCGGCGACCCGGGCGGCCAGCATCAGGCCGGTGAGGGTGCCGTCGCCGGTGGTGGCGTGGTCGAGGATGATCACGTGGCCGGACTGCTCGCCGCCGAGCGCGTAACCGTGCTCCTTCATCGACTCCAGCACGTAGCGGTCGCCGACGCCGGTCTGGATCAGCTCGATGCCCTCGCGCTCCATGGCGAGCTTGAAGCCCAGGTTCGACATGACGGTGCCGACGACCGTGTTCTTGCGCAGCCGGTCCGCCTCGCGCAGGGCGAGGGCCAGCACGGCCAGGATCTGGTCGCCGTCGACCTCGTTGCCCTGGTGGTCCACGGCCAGGCAGCGGTCGGCGTCACCGTCGTGGGCGATGCCGAGGTCCGCGCCGTGGTCGAGGACGGCGGCCTTGATCAGGTCCAGGTGGGTGGAGCCGCAGCCGTCGTTGATGTTGAGGCCGTCCGGCTGGGCGCCGATGGTGATCACTTCGGCGCCGGCCCGGGCGAAGGCCTCGGGCGAGACACGGGCCGCGGCACCGTGGGCCTCGTCCAGGACGATCTTCAGGCCGTCCAGGCGGTTCGGCAGGACGGCGATCAGGTGGGCGACGTACTGGTCGAAGCCCTCGTCGTACTCGCGCACACGGCCCACGCCGGCCCCGGTGGGGCGGTCCCAGGGGGCACCGGTGCGGTGCTCGTCGTAGACGGACTCGATGCGGTCCTCGAGCTGGTCCGCGAGCTTGTGACCGCCCCGGGCGAAGAACTTGATGCCGTTGTCGGGCATCGGGTTGTGGCTCGCGGAGAGCATCACGCCCAGGTCCGCGCCGAGCGCGCCGGTGAGATAGGCCACGGCCGGGGTCGGCAGCACGCCCACCCGCAGCACGTCCACGCCGGCGCTGGCGAGCCCGGCCACCACAGCGGCCTCCAGGAACTCTCCGGACGCCCGCGGGTCCCGTCCCACCACGGCCACCGGCTTGTGGCCCTCGAACGTTCCCGCCTCGGCGAGCACATGCGCCGCCGCGACCGACAGTCCGAGCGCCAGCTCAGCCGTCAGGTCCGCGTTCGCGACACCGCGCACGCCGTCGGTACCGAAGAGTCGTCCCACGTTTTCCTCCGAGATGTTGCCGTGCTCCGCCCCGTACCCGTCGGGCGTTCATCCGGTTATACGCCTATACCCCCCGGAATGCGTACGCCCCGGAGACGCACAAAGTGCCTCCGGGGCGTACGTGCAGTGGAGCGCGCGCGTGATGCTTAGCGCTTGCTGTACTGCGGCGCCTTGCGGGCCTTCTTCAGACCGGCCTTCTTGCGCTCGATCTCACGCGCGTCGCGGGTCAGGAACCCGGCCTTCTTGAGCGGGCCGCGGTTGTTGTCCACGTCCGCCTCGTTCAGCGCACGGGCGACGCCCAGGCGCAGCGCACCGGCCTGGCCGGAGATGCCGCCGCCGTTGATGCGGGCGATGACGTCGTAACGGCCGTCGAGCTCAAGGATCTTGAACGGCTCGTTGACTTCCTGCTGGTGCACCTTGTTGGGGAAGTACTCCTCCAGGGTGCGACCGTTGATCGTCCACTTGCCGGAGCCCGGGATGATCCGGACGCGGGCGATGGACTCCTTGCGGCGACCCGTGCCGGCGGCCGGCTGGGGCTCGCCGAAGCGGGAGGCGAGGGACTCGGAGGTGTACTCCTCCGGGATCTCGATGGTCTCCACGATCTCGCCGTCCTCGACGAGAGGGGTCTCAGGGGTGGTCTCGGCCACGATTCTCCTCAGATGCTTTCTGTGTCGGTGGTGGCCGGGACTAGCCCTGCGCGACCTGGCTGATCTCGAACGGAACCGGCTGCTGGGCGCCGTGCGGGTGCTCGGCACCCGCGTACACCTTCAGCTTCGAGAGCATCTGGCGGCCCAGGCTGTTCTTGGGCAGCATGCCCTTGACGGCCTTCTCGATGGCCTTCTCGGGGTTCTTGTCGAGCAGCTCGTCGTAGCGGACGGAGCGCAGACCGCCCGGGAAGCCCGAGTGACGGTAGGCGAGCTTCTGCTGCTTCTTGTTGCCGGAGAGGTGCACCTTGTCGGCGTTGATGATGATGACAAAGTCACCCGTGTCGACGTGAGGCGCATAAATCGGCTTGTGCTTGCCCCTCAGGAGGGACGCGGCCTGGGACGCCAGACGGCCCAGGACGACGTCCTGCGCGTCAATGACGTGCCACTGGCGCTGGACATCGCCGGGCTTGGGGCTGAACGTACGCACGGTCGTAGCCTTCGCTTCTTCAGTGAGTGGGTACTGACAAGGCCACCCGGACGATCACGACAGCCCTGTCGCCTGCGGCGACGCATACCGCGGGGCGAACGCTGGTCATCGGCCCGGTGGACCGGCGTAACGGCCTCTCACGTGAGAACGAGCAAGCCAGTACGCATAACGAACCTGCAGAATACCCGCGCCTGCCCGTTCGGGTCAAAACAGCCGGTGCGGGGCGCGCCCGCGCCGGTCGCCCCGCCCGTCCCCCCGCCCGTGGCCCTGCCCCCCGGTCACCGCTCGCGCACGACCCGCGCCTCCTCCCACACCGGCTCCGGCACCTCCCGGACGAGGCCGTCCGCGCCGAAGACCAGGTACCGGTCGAAGCTGCGGGCGAACCAGCGGTCGTGCGTGACCGCGAGCACGGTCCCGTCGTACGCCTCCAGCCCCTCCTGCAGGGCCTCCGCCGACTCCAGGTCCAGGTTGTCGGTGGGCTCGTCCAGCAGCAGCGCCGTCGCGCCCGCCAGCTCCAGCAGCAGGATCTGGAAGCGCGCCTGCTGCCCGCCCGACAGCTGGTCGAAGCGCTGGTCGCCCTGCCGGTCGAGCTCGTAGCGCCGCAGGGCCGACATCGCCTTGCCGCGGTCGCGCGCGTGCTCGGTCCACAGGATGTCGACCAGGGTGCGCCCCATCAGCTCGGGATGCGCGTGCGTCTGCGCGAAGTGCCCCGGCACGACCCGCGCGCCCAGCTTCCACTCCCCCGAGTGCCGCACGCCGGTGTCACCCGCCAGCAGCCGCAGGAAGTGCGACTTGCCCGAGCCGTTCGAACCGAGGACGGCCACCCGCTCCCCGTAGAAGACCTCCAGGTCGAACGGCTTCATCAGCCCGGTCAGCTCCAGCCGCACGCAGGTGACGGCGCGCAGGCCGGTCCGCCCGCCGGACAGCCGCATGCGGATGTCCTGCTCGCGCGGCGGCTCCTGCGGCGGCCCCGCCTCCTCGAACTTCCGCAGCCGGGTCTGCGCGGCCCGGTAGCGGGAGGCCATGTCGGGACTGATCGCCGCCTGCTGACGGAGGGTCAGTACGAGCTTCTTCAGCCGGGCGTGCTCCTCCTCCCAGCGCCGCCGCAGTTCCTCGAAGCGGGCGAAGCGTTCGCGGCGCGCCTCGTGGTACGTGGCGAAGCCGCCGCCGTGCACCCACACGTCCGAGCCGGCCGGCCCCGGTTCCACACTGACGATCTTCTCGGCGGAGCGCGCCAGCAGCTCCCGGTCGTGGGAGACGAACAGCACCGTCTTCCTGGTCTGCCGCAGCTGCTCCTCCAGCCAGCGCTTCCCGGGGACGTCGAGGTAGTTGTCCGGCTCGTCCAGCAGCAGTACCTCGTCGGTGCCGCGCAGCAGCGCCTCCAGCACCAGCCGCTTCTGCTCGCCGCCCGACAGCGTCCGCACCTCGCGCCACTGGGCCCGCTCGTACGGGACGCCCAGCGCCGCCGTGGTGCACATGTCCCAGACCGTCTCGGCCTCGTAGCCGCGGGCCTCGGCCCAGTCGCTGAGCGCCTGCGCGTAGGCCAGCTGGGCGGCCTCGTCGTCCTGCGCCATGATCTCCAGCTCGGCGGCGTCGACGGCCGCCGCTGCCTCGCGGATCCGCGGCGGCGCGACGGACACCAGCAGGTCCCGCACGGTCCGGTCGTCCCGCACCGAGCCGACGAACTGCGGCATGACACCCAGTCCGCCGCTCACCGCGACCGTGCCGCCGTGCGGCTTCAACTCGCCGGAGATCAGCCGCAGCAGGGTCGTCTTGCCTGCGCCGTTCGCCCCGACGAGGGCCACCGCGGCACCCTCGCCCACCCGGAACGAGACGTCGCCCAGCAACACCCGGCCGTCCGGCAGGTAGTACTCCAGATGCGCAACGTCCACATGTCCCATGCAGTGGATTGTCGTAGCGCGGCCGCCGGCCGCCAAACGGGTTTTCTCCTCTATAGACTCCGCGCCATGACTGACGGGCCGCAGCAGCCGTACAACCCGAACCAGGGATGGACCGCACCGCCGGGACAGCAAGGCGTCCCGGGCACCCCCGGGGAACAGCGCCAGGTACTCCGCGGCCAGGTCGTAGGGGGCCCCGACCACCAGGCCCAGCAGCCTGCCTGGACCCCGCCGGCCGACTGGTCGCCACCGCAGCCCGGCCAGGGCACCCGGGGCCCCGCGCAGCCGCAGTCCGCACCGCGCGTCGCCGAGGAGCCGGACTGGTCGGCGCTCGCCGACGAGGCGGAGGCCGGCGCCAGACGCCGCCGGCTGCTGTTCATAGGCGGCGGCGTCCTCGCCGCCGCGGCCGTCGCCGTGATCGTCGCGGTCGCCGTGGTCAGTTCCGGCGGCAGCCCCGGCCCCTCGCCCACCGTGACCGCCGCCGCCCCCTCCTCCGAGGTCGCCCTGCCCCCCGAGCCCTCCTTCTCCGAGGTCTCCCCCGGCCCGACCTACGGCCCGCTCGACTTCCTCTCCACCGCCGCCAAGGACACCGCCCCGCTCGGCGCGGGCACCCTCTTCCCCGGCAAGAAGCTGGACTACTCCGGCGGCCGCTCCTACGTGAAGACCGCCTCCAAGGACAACCGCGACTGCGCCGACGCCGCGACCGGCCCGCTGGCCGCCGCGCTCACCCGCAACGGCTGCACCCGCATGATGCGCGTGACCTACACCCGCGGTGGCTCCGCGGTCACCGTCGGCGTGGCCGTGTTCAAGGACACGGCCTCCGCGAAGAAGCTGGCCAAGAACAACAAGTTCGTGCGCCCGCTGAACGGCGGCGGCGTCGCCGACTTCTGCCACGCCGTGAAGTGCTGGTCAAAGTCCGGCGCCGTGGGCCGCTACGCGTACTTCACCATCTCCGGCCCCAAGAACGGCAGCGCGGCCACCGGCTCCGACACCGCCTCCCGGCAGGCCGGCCAGGACGGCTTCAACTACGCCTTCAGCCGCATCGTCCAGCGCGGCAGGGACCAGGCCGACGCCGCGATGGCCTCCGAGGCCGCCTCACCGGCCAACTGACCCCACCCCACCCGGACCGGAACGGCATGCCCTCCCTGCGTACGCTGCTGACCCTGCCCCGCACGCTCCGCCACGGCGCCGCCGTCGGCGCCGGCCTGCCACCGGACGAGGCCGTCGTCCTGGACGTACCCGGCGTCCCGCTGCGCGGCGCGCTCGCCGCGGCCGGCACCGGCGACCACGGGCCCGCCCGGGAGCTGCTGTCCGCGACCCGGCTGGGCTGCCAGTGGGAGCTGCGCGACACCTACGTCTCCGAACTGGCGCAGTTCGCCCTCCACAACCCCGGCTGGCTGGACGCCTGGCTCGCCGCCGCGCCCGACGACCCGGACGCGGCGCTGGTCAAAGCCGACCTGTGCATCCACCAGGCCTGGGAGATACGCAGCGGCGCCCGCGCCTCGGAGGTCTCGCCGGAGCAGTTCAAGGCCTTCTTCACGCTGCTCAAGGACGCGGTGCCGGTGATCGGCGCGGCCGCCGAACTCAACCCCGCCGACCCCGTGCCGTGGCGCGTCGCCCTCACCCACGCGCGCGGCATGCAG
This sequence comes from Streptomyces sp. BoleA5, assembly GCF_000373665.1. Taxonomy (NCBI): domain Bacteria; kingdom Bacillati; phylum Actinomycetota; class Actinomycetes; order Kitasatosporales; family Streptomycetaceae; genus Streptomyces; species Streptomyces sp. BoleA5. Next base: position 3,533 of record NZ_KB892128.1, on the reverse strand, counting down.
TCCTCGCGGGAGATCTTCGACGCGTACTGGACCGAGGCCGTCGAGCGCGCCCCGCACCACTACGGCTGCCACGCCTCCGCCCTGCAGTACCTGTGCGCCAAGTGGTACGGCACCCACCGCGAGATGTTCGAGTTCGCCGAACAGGCCGCCGAGGAGGCCCTGCCCGGTTCGAAGATCAACGCGCTGCCGCTGCTCGCCGCCGTCGAGTACGAGATCGTCGCGGGCGGGCCCGCCGCCGACGACGCCTCCGGCGCGGACGTGATCGAGCCGGCCCGCGTCACGGCCGCCCTCGACCGCGCCCTGGAGCTGTCCGGTTGGTACGACCCCGGCGATCCGGAGGCGGCGGGGTTCCGCAACCACCTGGCGCTGATGCTGGCGCGCGCGGGCCGCTGGCGGGAGGCCCTGGGCGTCTTCCGTGAGATCGGCGTGCACGCCACCGCCTTCCCCTGGTCCTACCTGGGCGCCGACCCCCGCCGCGAGTTCCTGGACTTCCGCACCGCGGTGCGCATGCAGGTCGCCACCCGCACCCCCTTCTTCGGCACCCCGCCCGCCGTCCCCGTCCCCGCCGACGCCTCCGACTGGGCGCCGCGCACCCTGGCGGTGGCGTCCGCGTCCCTGACCGCCGTCGCACAGGCGGCGCTGCTGTGCCGGACCGGGCTGCGGCTGGCCCCGGCGGGAGCGGGCTTCACGCATGTCGAGCTGACCGGGGAGGGCAGCCTGGCGGGGGCGGTCGACCTGTTCACGGCGGGCGAGAAGTGGCCCGCGGTCGTCCTCCAGCGCTCGGGCGACCGGTACGGGATCACGCTGTACGCCAAGGGCAGGAAGGTCGCCGCGCACGAATGGGCGCCGGGGGCGCCCGTACCGTCCCTGGAGGCCGCCGGTGCCACGGCCGCCGCCCTCGCCACGGCCTACGGCGTCCGCGACACACGGCCCCTCACCGCACTGCTGCGCGGCATGGACGCCCCCGGGCGGCGGCTCGCGGACACGGTGACGGCACTGGGCCTGCCGGCGCTGCCGGAGGGCTTCGGGGAGCGTCCCGCGGCGCTCGACGGGCTGCCCGGCGCCCGGGTCCTCGCCCCCCGCGGCTTCCTCTCCGGGGTCAGGGACACCCTCACCACGGAGGACGGCGCGATGCCGCTCCCCCCGCGGGGCACCGCGGTGCGCCTGCCGGGCCGCTGGTGGGCGACCCGGGCGCTGTACCTGCTGCTGCTCGCCCCCGCCGCCTGCCTCTCCTGGTGGGGCGCCTTCCACGACCGGCTCCGCCCGGTCCCCCTGGTGCTGACCTCCCTGGGCTCCGGCTACGTCCTCACCCAGGTGTTCACGGCACTGCGCCGCCGCAGATGAGCGGCGCGGGCCCCGCCGGGCCCGCCCCTCAGGCGCGCGGCAGCGGCAGGGTGCGCATGTTGCGGGCCTCGCGGTTGCGCGCGGCCAGCAGTTCGTCCGCCGGGTAGCCGACCTCCTCCAGGGTCAGCCCGTGCGGCCGCACCACGTTGACCGCCGAGTGCCGCACCCGTCCCGCCAGGACCTCCCCGGGGAAGCCGGCCGGCCGGTGGCCGTCGCCGACCAGCAGCATCGCCCCGACCAGGGCGCGCACCATGTTGTGGCAGAAGGCGTCCGCCCGTACGGTCGCCACGGCCAGCCCCGAGGCGTCCCGCTCCCAGTGCAGTTCCAGGAGGGTGCGGATGGTCGTCGCACCCTCCCGCTTCTTGCAGTAGGCCGCGAAGTCGTGCTCGCCGAGGAGCCTGCGCGCCGCCTCGTTCATCAGGTCGACGTCCACCGGCCGGTCGTGCCACAGCACGTGCCCCCGCAGCAGGGGGTCCACCCCGCCCTGGTGGTCGCCGACCCGGTAGGCGTAGCGGCGCCAGATCGCCGAGAAGCGCGCGTCGAAGCCGGCCGGGGCCCGCGAGACCCTCCACACCCGTACGTCCCAGGGCAGCCGTCCGGCCAGCCGGCGCAGCAGTTTGCCGCCCTCCAGCTCCCAGACCTCCTCCGGCAGGTCGACGTGCGCGACCTGGCCCCGGGCGTGCACACCGGCGTCCGTACGCCCGGCGACCGTCAGGTCGACCGGGTCGGGCAGCCGCAGCACCGTCTGGAGGGCCGACTCCAGCTCCCCCTGCACGGTCCGCCTGCTGCGCTGCTTCGCCCACCCGGAGAACTCGGCCCCGTCGTACGCCAGGTCCAGCCGCACCCGGACGTACCCGGGCTCCACGTCATCGCTCGCCACACTCACCCGCAGATCCTCTCAAACACGCGGACGGGCCCGCCCCCAGCGATCTGGGTGCGGGCCCGTCCGGTCGGGACGTCAGGCGTCCTTGGACTCCTCGGCCGGAGCCTCGGTGGCCTCAGCCTCGGCCTTGTCCTCGGCCGGGGCCTCGGTCTTGGTCTCGGCCTCCTTGACCGCGCGCTTGGTCGCGGCCTCCGCCTCGCCCGTGGCCTGCTGGGCCACGGTCAGCGCCTCCACCAGCTCGATGACGGCCATCGGCGCGTTGTCGCCGCGACGGTTACCGATCTTGGTGATGCGGGTGTAACCACCCGGGCGGTTCTCGTACCGCGGGGCGATCTCGGTGAAGAGCGTGTGGACGATGCTCTTGTCCGTGATCGTCTGCAGCACCAGGCGACGGTTGTGGATGTCGCCCTTCTTCGCCTTGGTGATCAGGCGCTCCGCGACCGGACGCAGACGGCGCGCCTTGGCCTCGGTGGTGGTGATGCGGCCGTGCTCGAACAGCGACTTCGCGAGGTTCGCGAGAAGCAGACGCTCGTGCGCGGCGCTGCCGCCCAGACGGGCACCCTTGGCGGGCTTCGGCATGGTGTTTCTCCTCTGATCTGCACCGGCCGTGTCAGGTACCGGTGTCAGGGCCCCCCGGGCGGACGCCCAGGGGCAGTCTGATCAGTACTGCTCGGTCTCGACGAAGCCGGCGTCGGCGTCGTCGTCCGCACCGAAGGTGTCGGCGGCGGAGGTCGGGTCGAATCCGGGCGGGCTGTCCTTCAGGGCCAGGCCCATGCCGGCCAGCTTCGCCTTGACCTCGTCGATCGACTTCGCACCGAAGTTGCGGATGTCGAGCAGGTCGGCCTCGGAACGCGCCACGAGCTCACCCACGGAGTGGATGCCCTCGCGCTTGAGGCAGTTGTAGGAACGGACGGTGAGCTCGAGCTCCTCGATCGGGAGCGCGAGGTCGGCCGCCAGGGCGGCGTCCGTCGGGGACGGGCCCATGTCGATGCCCTCGGCGTCGACGTTCAGCTCGCGGGCGAGGCCGAACAGCTCGACCAGGGTCTTGCCGGCCGAGGCCACCGCGTCACGCGGACGCATCGCGGGCTTGGTCTCGACATCGACCACCAGCTTGTCGAAGTCGGTGCGCTGCTCGACACGGGTCGCCTCGACCTTGTAGCTGACCTTGAGCACCGGGCTGTAGATCGAGTCGACCGGAATACGGCCGATCTCCTGGCCCTGCTGCTTGTTCTGCACGGCCGAGACGTAGCCGCGACCGCGCTCGACGGTCAGCTCCATCTCCAGCTTGCCCTTGCCGTTCAGAGTG